>NZ_PSUC01000179.1:0-3379 GCF_002931635.1 Rathayibacter sp. AY2B7
GGTGCATCTCGTCCCTTCGGATCTTCTGATCGGTCTGGTGATATGTGCACGCCTGGAAGGTGTCTCGCCGGATTCGATCCCAGGATCTCGAGCGGCGTCATGCACCCGGACCGTGCCTCGGCTGCGAGGGCTGCCGGTACTTCCAGGCAGATCGCAGCCGCAAAGGCTGTTCCAGACCCAGCAGTCAGAACGAACGATGCACGATCGCCGGCGCTGCCTTCCACGGTGACTCGGAGACGAGGCTTGATGATGGTGCTCGCGGTCGACGTGAGCATCCGAGGCCGCGTTCGCCGATGTGATTGAAGCCTGAGAGGGCGAACTCGGTGCAGCGAAGACAGCACTCGCAGGAGCGGGAGTAGCAGGAGGAGCTGGCCGCGAGGCAACCCGAGCTCGGCGAACACCTGGATGTCGGTCGCCGCCGTCGTCCTCCGCAGAGCGAACAGGTCGCCGGTGTGCAGTGTCAGGTGAGAGCTCGTCTCAGAGGTCTCAACTGCTCTTCCACCTCTCAGCCTGACCAGGGTCCCGGACCGGAAGCGCCAGCTTCCTGAAGCGAGAACTGCCTGCGACGAAGCTGTGACGCCTGGTGACTTCGAAGTCCTGCCACTCGCGAGGCTCGTCAGGCTGACCTTCTGCGGCTGGTCTATCGTTCGGAGCGCATGCTCGGCGAGCACTTCGGCCAGATACGTGCCGAACCCCGCGCCGGGTACCACGGCGATGCCGCATTCTCGCCAGTGGGCATCCCGTTTCCACGCGTACTCGTGTGTGCGGCCCTCATTCGACAGGTCAGCGTAGGAGACGCAACCTTCCGCGCTGGCCTCCATGAGCGGCTGCGCGGTGGAGGACTATGGTCCGGCTGTGTTGATCACCTCGCTGACGCCGTCGATGTGTTGCGTCAGAGAGCTCGCACGCTGCCGGAGGTCGAGCTGCATCCTCGCGACGCCGTACCGGTCAGCCAGCATGTCGAGACTCGCGCCGTCGCGCCCGGCGAGGAGGAACGGCATGCCCCGGCGCCTTGCCTGCATCGCGAGTTCCGCTGCAACCGAGCCCGTGCCGTAGATCAGCCAAGGTGTCACCGGATCGACAGGGATGGTGCTCTCCCGGAGTGCATCGTGCTGGACGCTAGGGGAGGGGCGCTGCTCGCCGGTCGTCGTCGACGCCCGGCGGGGGGACCTGGCGTGCCGCGCGCACGGCGATCGCGCTTCCGAGCAGCACGAAGATCAGAAACGCCGACAGGCCTGCGAGCACGAACGCGTTCGAGTGCGTGGGGTCGACCACGAGGCTGAGCGAGCCCCCCGTGACTGCCAAGAATGCGCCGATCCACACGCAGGGTCGGGCTGCCTGATGGCCCCGCTGCCAGGCTTCATCGGAAGCCATGACCGAGGCTGCTCTGATCCCGACCAGGTTGTTCGGGCCGAGTCGCCCTCGGGCGGCGCATTCGACGGCTGCGACGACGGCAGCAGCAGCGAACACCAGGACGAGCACTCCGAAGACCATGAACCAAACATACATGCACGGTTGTATGTCGTCGTTCGCGCCGTCAGTCGTCGCGCCAATTTTCGCGCCCAGAAACAAAGCACCGTACATGTTTGGTTTGATTCGACGAGTCTGCGAAGTGCAGCTCGCGATGTGGCGCTGGCAACTCGCCTCCGCTCCACTGGTCCACGAGCCCGTTCCTGGCGCTCGAGGCCATCACTCTTGGGGGAACATTGGCTATCAGGATGAAGTCGGCTGTCTCGGTGCTGTGTGCGGCAGCGTTGGTACTCGCGGGGAACCTGCCTGCGGTTGCGGCGCCCTCCGGCGCGAGCCTTGTTGCACAGCACGAGGCGGCGACGACGACGTCGTACACGGACCACGACATCATCAGCTTCCTGGTGCTCGGCTCGGGTCCGGTCTACGAGGACCACAAGGCACTCTCGCCGTATGCGCCGGAAGTGGATAGCGTCACCGTCGAAGCACGAGACGAGATGTACGCCCTGTTCATGGGTGTCGAACCGAACTTCAACGAGCTCGTTACCGTGCCGCTGCAGTCCGGTGATCCTCGTCTCGTCGACGTTGCTCTCGAGAACTTCTCCGAGATCTCCTACGGCGTAGCGGAGGTCATGGGGCTCAACGTGCCCGACAAGGAGGAGTTCGTCTCGGCGCGATCGATCGTCTTCGTCGTCGTCGTGGCTGCTGTCGCCGGAGCGGCCGTGGCGACGGTCGCCGCGGCGGGGAACGTGCGATGGGTCTGGAACACCATCGATTTCTGGGGGACGAGCACTGAGCAGAGCCCGATCTCGCATGAGAAGCGCGCGGCCCAGTTCGCTGCGGCTCTCGGCAAGTAGGTGAGGCTGCCTCCGCGCTCGAGGGAGAGGGGAGTGATCGCGGACAAGGCTGTCTGGTTCTTCGGGGCAGCCTTGGCCGTGCTCGCTGTTTGGATCGGGGCAAGCGTGTACTTCGTGCTCCCGCCCAATGTCCTGTCAAGTGAGTCGGACGTGCACAAGAACCTGCAGCTGGCATTCACAACGGTCTCCCCACAGGGGTGGGGGTTCTTCACGAACGCACCACAGGCGACTGAGATCGCCGCATATGACGCGGAGACGATGGCGTCGTTGATGCTTGCACCTCAAGGGCGGGTGGAGAATCTCTTCGGCCTCAGCAGGGCGCAGCGGGCGCAGGGGCCCGAGCTCGCACAGCTCTCCGAAGCCGTCGGGCAGTGGCACGAGTGTAAAACCGGCCAGACCCGCGAACACTGCCTCGCCGAGGCCAGTTCATTGCAGCCACAGAAGATCACCGTGAACCTCGCTCACCGTACGCTTTGCGGCCCGATCATTCTGACCACAGAGACGTTCACGCCCTTCGAATACCGAGAATTCGATCTCCCCATGCACTCCATCGAGACCTTCACGACCGTGGACGCGGTGTGCTGATGCACGAGCGACCCGGGCCAGCGCTACGGCTCCAGATCGCCTTGCAATCGTTGGAGGTTCGGCAGCGTGCCTTCACGCTCGGCCGCGGCGCTCTGGCGGCCGCCCAGATCTCCATCCTCGTTTTCACGCCGTTCAGCGCACTGATGCAAACGGTCGGAGGAGCCGAACCGGCGCCTTACTGTGCTGGGGCGCGGATCATCTCCGCTTTCTGCATCGGTGGTCCAGAGGTGCCCTCGATCGTGCGGGTCATCGTCATGATTGTTTTGCTGGGCCTCGTGCTCGTCGGGTTCCTGCCGAGGGTGATGGCGTTCGTTCATGCCTGGATCGCCATCTCCATCTCCACCGGAATCTCATTGCCCGATGGCGGCGATTCTGTGGCCGCGATCGTCTCGGTGATCATCATCTTCATCATGGCTGCGGATGATCGGAGATGGGCATGGTCCAAGGAGCGCCGGCCCGTCGGACCAGTC
>NZ_PSUC01000018.1:0-39805 GCF_002931635.1 Rathayibacter sp. AY2B7
GCGCCGCCGGCGCATGAACACGGACCTCTTCATCGGCGGACCGCTGCCGCGCACGCAGAGCGACTGACGCGTCCCGAGGACGAGGGAAGGCCCGCGGGACGCGATCCCGCGGGCCTTCCCTCGTCCTCTCCCGGCGCTCAGCCGGCCGCGGTGAAGCGGAGGAGGATCGTCCGCGCCTCCGGCCGCAGCTGGAAGTCGGGCCACACGTCCGGACCGCACGCACGGGAGCCCAGGCCGTGCTGGGCGGCGTCGATCACGAGGACCGCGCGCTCCGACGCCGGCAGCTCGTGCGGGTGCGCGGCGGCCGTGATCTCCTGCGGCGTGTGCCGCGCCAGGGTGAAGCCGGGGAGGCGCCCGTGCAGGTCGCGCGCGGCTTCGATGCGGAGCCGGGGCGAGCCCGCCTCCGTCAGCGTCAGCTCGCGCACGCTGCTGCGGTGACCGCTCTCCTGCGGGCGGGCGTACGGAGTCGTCAGCCGGTCCATGTCCGCCGTGAAGCGCCCCACCCGCGCGGCCCCGAGGCTGTCGGGGTAGGACTCGAGCGGGCCGGTGCCGAACCACTCCGCGCCGTCGATCGACGCGGGCAGGTCGATCCGGATGCCCAGCCGCGGCCAGACGGAGTCCCAGCCCCGGGTCGGGACGAGGTCGACGCGGAGGACAGTGCTCTCCCCGTCGACGCTCCAGCGCTCCTCCATCAGGAGTCCCGCATCGAGGTCCGCGGCCGAGAAGCGGGTCACGCGGCGGAGCCCGGCGGAGGCGTCCACCTCCTGCACGCGGCCGACCAGGCGGTCGAGTCCGGCCTCGCGCCAGCGGGCGGCGGAGGAGGGGGCCGGCGTCCCGCGGCCGTCGCCGTCGTACGGGTCGCCGGTGACGTAGCCGGGGAAGCCCGCGCCCTCGTCGTTGTCGGTCGGGGCGCGCCAGAGCTCGGCGCGCGGTCCGTCGACGGGCAGGCCGGCGAGGGAGGCGAGCCGGCCGTCGCGGAACCGCGCGACTCCGAGCGCGCCGCCCTCGAGGGGCGGAGCGGCGCGGACGGCGCGGGTCCACGCGGGCACCGCCGACGGCGCGGCGAGGAGGTGCTGACCGGTGGAGAGCACGTGGCCCTCCTCCGCCCAGGCGGTCGGGGCGTCGAGGACCGCGTCGACAGTGAGCCAGGTCTCGCCGCCGGGGCGCACCTCGAGCGGGGGGAGCTCCACGTGCACGGCGTCGCCGGCCGCGATGACCGGGGCGTCGAGCACTCCCTCCGCGGTGACCCGCCCGTCCCGCTCGACCCGCCACGCGAAGCGCAGATCGGCGGTGGAGGCGTCGTGCCGGCGGTTCTCGATGACGACGCCGTCGCCGCGGACCGTGAGGCGCACCGGAGCGACGATCTGCTTCCACTCGAAGAGGCCCGGGCTGGGCGTGCCGTCGGAGAGCACCATGCCGTCCATCACGAAGTTGCCGTCGTGCACCACCTCGCCGAAGTCGCCGCCGTACGCGTAGTACTCGACGCCCTCCGGCGTGCGCGCCCGCAGGCCGTGGTCGCGCCACTCCCAGACGAAGCCGCCGTGCAGCCGCGGGAAGCGGTCGACGAGGTCCTCGTACTGGTCGATCGCTCCCGGGCCGTTGCCCATCGCGTGCACGTACTCGCAGAGCAGGAAGGGCTTGGAGCGCTGCCGAGCGGACTCGCCGGGGGAGCAGCCGAGCAGCGGAGTGAGCGAGCCGTCGGTGCCGATCCGCTCGGTCCCGGGGATCGAGGAGTACATCCGCGAGTACACGTCCGTGTACGCGCCGGTGTAGTCGCCCTCGTAGTGGACGGGGCGCTCGGGGTCGCGGCCGTGCACCCAGGCGGACATCGCGGCGAGGTTCGCGCCGGTGCCCGCCTCGTTGCCGAGGGACCAGAGCACGATGCTCGGGTGGTTCTTGTCGCGCTCGACGGTCCGCTCGATGCGGTCGAGGTAGGCCTCGCGCCAGGTGGGGTCGTCGCTGGGATTGCCCGCCCAGCCGACCCGCTCGAAGCCGTGGGTCTCGAGATCGCACTCGAGGACCACCCAGAAGCCGAGCTCGTCGGCGAGGTCGAGCAGACGGGGATGCGGTGGGTAGTGGCTGGTGCGGATGGCGTTCACGTTGAAGCGCTTCATCATCGCGAGGTCCTCGCGGGCGGAGTCCTCGTCGAACGCTCGACCGCGGTCGGGGTGCGTCTCGTGGCGGTTGACTCCATGGAAGACGACGCGCTCGCCGTTGACCAGGAAGCGGTCGCCGCGGATCTCGACCGTGCGGAAGCCGAGCCGCAGCGAGACCGTCTCGCCGGCGGAGGCGAGCGTCGCGTCGTAGAGGCGCGGAGCCTCCGCCGACCACGGCTCGACCTCGGGGACCTCGATCGCGGCGATCTCCTCCGCCGAGGCCCAGACCGTCTCGATCCCGAGCCCGGGCACGCGCAGCTTCAGCGGGAACGCGTCGGCCGCGGCGGTCACCTCCGCCTCGATGCGGCCCGTGCCGCCGGCGAAGGAGGAGCGCAGCCACACGTCCTCGATCCCGCCGACGGGGCGCGCGAGCAGGTGCACCGAGCGGAAGATCCCCGGCAGCCACCACTGGTCCTGGTCCTCCACGTAGCTCGAGGCCGACCACTGGTGCACGCGGACCACGACGAGGTTCTCGCCCGGGCGGACGACGCCGGTGACGTCGAACTCCTGCGCGAGCCGGCTGCCGGAGCCGATCCCGATCTCGACGCCGTTGACCCAGACGCGGTAGCGGGACTCGACCCCGTCGAAGCGCAGGACGACCGCCTCGGCGGACTCCCACTCCTCCGGGACCACGACGGTGCGGCGGTAGTCGCCCGTCGGGTTCGCGTCCGGCACGAACGGCGGCTCGGTCGGGAACGGGAACTGCACGTTCGTGTAGGCCGGCAGTCCGTAGCGCCCGTCGCCCTGCAGCACCCAGTGCGAGGGCACCGGCATCAGATCCCAGCCGGAGTCGTCGAACGACTCGTCCCCGACGGCGTCCACGCCCTCGCCCTCCGGCAGCACGCCGGCGCCGCCCGGGGTCCCCGGAGCGGCGGGGAGCAGGCGGAAGCGCCACTCCCCGTCCAGCGGGAGCGCAGGGGCATCGGTGTGCAGCCACGAGCGGGGAGCCCGGCGGCGGCCGGAGCCCGGTCCGGTGTCCGTCAGGTAGTGGGGGGTCGTCGGGGGAGTCGTCACTTCACGGAGCCTTCCGTCAGGCCGCCGCGCCAGAAGCGCTGCAGCACGATCATGGCGATGGCGAGCGGGATGATCGACAGCAGGACGCCGCCGGTCGTCAGCTCGTAGAACTCGGGCAGGCGGTCGACCTGTCCGAGCCAGTTGTTCAGTCCCAGTGTGATCGGGAACAGGTTCGTGTCCGAGAGCATCACCAGGGGCAGGAAGTAGTTGTTCCAGATCCCGACCAGCTGGAAGAGGAACACGGTGACCAGCGCGGGAGTCAGGATGCGCAGCCCGAGCGTGTGGAAGATCCGCAGCTCCCCGGCGCCGTCGATGCGCGCCGCCTCGATGATCGCGGTGTCCACCGTCGCCTGAGCGTAGATCCGGCAGAGGAACAGCCCGAACGGCGAGACGAGCGAGGGGATCAGCACGCTCCAGTAGGTGTTCGCGATGCCCATCTGGCTGAAGAGCAGGAACAGCGGCAGAGCGGTCGCGGTGCCCGGCACCAGGACGCCCGCGAGGATCGTCCCGAACACGAGCCTGCTGCCGCGGAACTCGTACTTGGCCAGCGCGTAGCCGCCCGCCGCGGCGAGGTAGGTCGCGAGCAGGGCGCCCACTCCGGCATAGAGGACGGAGTTGAGGAACCAGCGGACGAAGATGCCGTCGCCGTAGGTCAGCACCTGCGTCAGGTTGTCCCAGAGCGCGAACGTCGGGGCGAACCAGAAGCCGTAGGTGGCGAAGAGGTCCTCGGTGGTCTTGGTCGCCGCGACGACGACCCAGTAGACGGGGATGAGGAAGTAGACCGCCACGACGACGAGGATCGCGGTGACGATGATGGTCGAGGCGCGGTTGCGGCCGGCCGAGCGGTCGGGCCCGCGTCCGGCCTTCACGGGGCGGTCGGCGGTGACGACTCCGGTGGTCGTGGTCGGCGGGGTCTCGGTGCGGCTCATGACGACCTCCTGTTCGAGATCGAGAGGAACGTGAAGGAGAGCAGGAACGCGACCAGTGCGATCAGGACAGCCTGGGCCGCGGCGACGTTGTAGTCGTTGTAGGCGAAGGCCGTGGTGTACGCGCTGAGGTTCGGCGTGTACTGGCTGTCGATCGCCGGAGCGACCGTCTTCAGCACCTGCGCCTCGGCGAACAGCTGGAGCGTTCCGATGATCGAGAAGATCGTCGTCAGCACCAGCGCGGGGCGGATGAGCGGCAGCTGGATGCTGCGGGCGACGCGCCAGGTGGAGGCGCCGTCGACCTTCGCCGCCTCGTAGAGCTCGACCGGGATCGCCTTGAGCTGGGCGACGATGATCAGCATGTTGTAGCCGGTGTAGCTCCAGAGCGAGATGTTCGCGATCGACCAGAGCACCGTGTCCGCACCGAGGAAGTCGGGCTGGAGCCCGACCACGTTCGCCGCGTCGATGAGCGGGCTGAGGCCGGGCACGTAGAGGAAGGACCAGAGGATCGTCGCGATCACTCCGGGCACTCCGTAGGGGAGGAAGTAGGCCGCCCGGAAGAAGCCGGGGAACTTCGCCGACGCCGACTCGAGCATCAGCGCGAGGACGGTGCAGAGGGCGATCATCACCGGCACCTGGACGATGCCGAAGAGGAACATCCGCCCGATGGAGGCGATGAAGTTGCCGTCGGCGAGGGCCTGCGCGTAGTTGTCGAAGCCCGCGAACCCGCTGGTGACCCCGGCCTCGCCGAAGAGGCCGGAGCGCGTCACCTTCGTGAAGCTGGAGCCGACGGCGACGACGATCGGGACGATGAACGTGAGGACGAACAGGGCCAGGAAGGGTCCGAGGAGGATCCATGGTGCGCGGGCGACCGCGCGGCTGCGCCGGGGCGCGCCCGGCGTCCGCGTGGTGGCCGCGACCGCGGCGGCGGCGGGGGAGGTCGTGGTGGTCATGCGGAGGCCCTCCTGATGCTCAGGCCCTTGTTCTCGAAGACCGTGATGATCTGCTGCTCCGCCTCGGCGACCGCGTCCACGAGCGAGAGCCCGGACGCCTTCTTCCGGAAGCCGTCGCTGAGGATGTTGAAGGACTGCTGCGTGACGGGCCACCAGGACCAGTCCGGGTTCTGCTCCGTCGATGCGGGCACGAGGACGTCCTCGTTGTAGTTCTGCCCGCTGAAGAAGTCGCTCGGACCCTTGCGGGCCGTGCCGATCTCGCCGACGGCGGGAGACCAGCCGATGCCGCTGTTGGCGATCATTGCGTCGATGCCCTCCTGCGTGGTGGTCATCCAGACGGCGAACTCGATCGCCTCCTCCGGGTGCTTGCTGCTCGAGAACACCGCCGCGGTCGATCCGCCGAGGAAGCTCGAGCCGAAGCCGGTGTCGCCCCAGACGGGCATGGGAGCCGCGCGCCACTTGCCCGCGCCTCCGCTGACTCCCTCGATCAGGGCGTCGCCCCAGCTGCCGGTGGCGCAGGAGGCGATGCCGCCCTTCGCCGCGGCCGCGAACCACGCGGGGGAGTAGGCGCCGTAGCCGGTCTGCACCAGGTCCTGGTCGATGGCCGTGTCGAAGAAGGAGGCGACGCGCGTCGTGGCGTCGTCGGTCATGTCGATGACCCAGCCGTCCTCCTCCGGGCGCAGCCACTGCGCGCCGGCCTGCGTCGCGAACGCGGCGAAGACCGAGGCGTCGGCGAGGGGGAAGCAGTCGATGTAGGAGCCGGCTCCGCGCAGCTCCGTCGCCACCGCGGCCCAGTCGTCCCAGGTCGTCGGCGGCTCCGCACCCACCTTCCCGAACACCTCGGGCTGGTAGAAGAGCGCCATCGGGCCGCTGTCCTGCGGGATGCCGTAGACGCCGCCGGTGTAGCTGACCTGGCCCCAGAGAGTGGGGTCGTACAGGTCGCGGTACTGCTCGACGCCGTACCGGGTGAGGTCGACGAGGCCGTTGACGAGCATGAACTCGGGGACGGAGCGGATCTCGACCTGGCCGAGGTCCGGCCCGCCGCCCGCGGCGAGGGCCGAGTAGAGCTTCTGGTACCCGCCCGCGTTGCCGCCGGGGATCCAGACGGCCTCGACCTGGATCTCGGGGTGCGAGGCGTTCCAGACGTCGCAGACCTTCTGCAGGTCCTTCAGCCAGCCCCAGTACTGCAGGCGGACCGGGCCGGTGGCCGGCGCGATCGTCGGCGCCGTGTTGACCGAGACGGTGCCCGGTGTCGCGCAGGCCGTCAGGCTCCCGAGTGCCGCGGTGCCGAGACCGGCGGCGATGAGCTGTCTCCGGGTGAACGGATGCATCTTCCCTCACTTCGTCGTGGTGGAGAGCCGGGGAGTCTCACCCGGCGATGATCGGGACGCTACCACGAATTCGAGTAGGTACTCGAAATTGGCGGCACTGCTCCGCCGCCGCCGCTACGCTGGCCGTTCGAGGGGCACGGCGAGGCGCCTCCAGTGCTGAGGAGGGGTCGATGGCGGAGGCGACGAGGCGACGCGGCCCGTACGCGAAGTCGGCCCAGCGCCGCCGCGCCATCATCGAGGCCGCCCACCAGGTCTTCGCCGCACGGGGCTACGCCCGCGGCTCCCTCCAGGAGGTCGCCGACCGCGTCGGGCTCAGCCAGACGAGCCTCCTGCACTACTTCCCGTCGAAGACCGACCTGCTCTTCGCGGTCCTCGAGCACCGCGACCTGATCACGGGCGACGGTTCCTCGCCGCCGGACCCGGAGGAGGGGCTGGTCGCCGGCATCCTGCGGCAGACCCGCTACAACGAGACGGCGCCGGGAGTGATCGAGCTGTACGCCGTGCTCTGCGGCGAGTCGACGACGCAGGAGCATCCGGGGCGCGACTTCTTCGCCGCGCGGTTCCGCCGCCTCCGCAGCGAGTACGCGGCCGAGCTGCGCGAGCTCCAGGCCGCCGGGCGCCTGCGCGAGGGGTCCGACCCGGAGCGGGTGGCGGCGTCGATCATCGCGCTCTGGGACGGCGTGCAGCTGCAGTGGCTGCTCGAGCGCGACGCGGTGGACATGGTGGCGTGCCTGGCCGACTACCTCGACCTCGTGGTGCTGCCGGCTCCCTAGACGCTGGCGCGAGGGAACCCCGTCCCGTCGAGGGGACCCGCCGTCCGCGGCGGTCTCGATGGTCCGGGGTTCCCGCGACCGGGATCCGCGCCTAGGGCAGCAGGCGGGTCGGGCCGCGGAACAGGTAGGTGACCTCGCGGAGGTTCGCCTGGTTCAGCATCAGCATGATCACGCGCGAGAGGCCCATGCCGAAGCCGCCGTGCGGCGGGACGCCGTAGCGGAAGAAGTCGAGGTAGAACTCGAGCTCCTCCGGGTCGAGGCCCTTCTCGCGGGCCTGCTCGACGAGGACGTCGACGCGGTGCTCGCGCTGGGCTCCGGTCGAGATCTCGACGCCGTTGTAGATGAGGTCGTAGCTGTTGGTGATCGTCCCGTCGCCCTCGCGGCGCATGTGGTAGAACGGCCGGATGCTCGACGCGTAGTCGGTGAGGAACACGAAGTCGTGCCCGAACTCCTCCTGCACGTAGGCCGCGATGCGGCGCTCGCCCTCGGGGTCCATGTCGTCGTCGGCCCGGGGCACCTCGTAGCCGCGCTCGGCGACGATGCGCTTGGCCTCGGCGAGCGGGATGCGCGGGAACGGCGTGGTCGGGACGGTCAGGTCGATGTCGAAGAGCGCCTTCACCTCGGCGCCGTGCTTGTCGACGACGGCGGTGAGGCCGGCGACCATCAGCTGCTCGTGCAGCTCCATGACGTCCTCGTGCGAGTCGATCCAGGAGACCTCGGCGTCGACGCTCGTGAACTCGGTCGCGTGACGCGAGGTGAAGCTCGGGTCGGCGCGGAAGGCGGGGCCGACCTCGAAGACCTTGCCGAACCCGGCGGGCTGCGCCATCTGCTTGAAGAACTGGGGGCTCTGCGCCAGGTAGGCCTTCGTCTCGAAGTACTCGACCTCGAAGAGCTCGGCCCGCGACTCCGAGGCGCTCGCCATGAGCTTCGGGGTGTGGATCTCGATGAAGTCGTGCTCGATCCAGTACGTGCGCAGCGCGTGCTCGAACGTGGTCTGCACACGGGCGATGAGGTTCTGCTCGGGACGGCGCAGGTCGAGGAAGCGCCAGTCCATGCGCTTGTCGATGCCGGAGTCGGGCGCGATCGGCGCCTCCGGGATCGACGCGGCGACGACCTCGAGCGTCTCGAGCTTGACCTCGATGCCGCCGAGCTTCACGCGCTCGTCGTGCTTGAGCGCGCCGGTGACGGTGATGAAGGAGCCCTGGGCGAGGCCGGAGATCTCCTCGGTGATCGCGAGGCGCGCAGCCGACGCGTCGTCGCCCTCGACGGCCTCGCGCACGGCCGGGTTCACCAGCTGCACGGCACCGGACTCGTCGCGCAGGACGACGAACTGCACCTTCTTCTGGTCGCGCACGGTCTCGACCCAGCCGGACACGCGGACGGGTCCGTCCTCGAGCGCGGCGAGCTTCTTGACAGTGGTTCGGGGGAGGCGGGTCTCGTCGGTCACGGTAGGGGAGTCTACTCGGGGGCCGCCGGGCGGCGACGGGTAGCGTCGGAGCATGAGCACCGCACTGATCACCGGCGCGTCCTCCGGCATCGGCCTCGCCTTCGCCCGGGCGTTCGCGCGCCGCGGCTGGAGACTCGTCCTCGTCGCCCGCAGCGAGCAGCGCCTCCAGGAGGCGGCGGCCGGACTGCGCGGTCTCGGCGCCGCGGCGGTCGAGGTCCTGCCCGCGGACCTCGGCGACCGCGAGCAGGTCGAGCGCGTGCGAGCGCGGCTCGTCGATCCGGCCCGGCCCGTCCGCGTCCTCGTCAACAACGCCGGCTTCGGGATCGACGGGACCTTCGCCGAGCCGGACGTCGCCGCTCAGGACCACGCCTTCGAGGTGATGGTGCGCTCGGTCGCCGTGCTCTCGGGTGCGGCGGCCGAGGCGATGACCGCCCGCGGTCGCGGCGCGATCCTCACGGTGTCGAGCGTCGCGGGCTTCGTGCACCTCGGCCCCTACTCCGCGGTGAAGGCGTGGGCGACCGCCTTCGCGCAGTCGCTGGCCGTCGAGCTGCGCGGCACCGGCGTCCGCTCGGCCGCGCTCTGCCCGGGCTGGGTGCGCACCGAGTTCCACGAGCGGGCGGCGATGGACACCTCCTCCATCCCCTCCTTCCTCTGGCTCGACGCGGACGCGGTGGTGGAGGAGTTCCTCCGCGACGTCGCGCGCGGCTCCGTGGTCTCGGTGCCGTCGGTGCGCTTCGGGGTCCCGATGGCCGTGGTGCGGCACCTGCCCGGACCGCTCGTGCGGCGGCTGTCGGCGGCGGTCTCGGCGCGGCGCTGAGGCTCCGCTCAGGTCCGGCTCAGGCGACCCTTTTCCCGGCGTTCCCCCACGCCGCGTTCCGTACACTTGACGCTCGTGGTTGCCGATCAGATCCATCTCGTGCGGCACGGCGAGGTGTTCAACCCCGACCGGGTCCTCTACGGACGACTCCCGAACTTCCGGCTCTCGGATCTGGGCCACCGCATGGCCCGCTCCGCCGCCGACGACCTGCTCGAGCGCCGGCGCCACGTCACGGCGCTGATCGCGTCGCCGCTCCAGCGCACGCAGGAGTCCGCGCAGCCCATCTCGCAGGCGTTCGAGCTCGAGATCCGCACCGATGAGCGGGTGATCGAGCCGAGCAACCGCTTCGAGGGGAAGTCCCTCGCCGCGCGCAGCTCCGCCCTGCGGAACCCCAAGCACTGGCCCTGGCTCCGCAACCCCTTCGAGCCCAGCTGGGGCGAGCCGTACCTCTCCATCTCGGCGCGGATGTACGCGGCGATCGAGTCGGCGTGGGAGAGCACGGAGGAGGGCGACGCCGCGATCGTCAGCCACCAGCTCCCCATCTGGACGGTCCACCGCGCCCTCGCCGGCGAGCGCCTCTTCCACGATCCGCGCAAGCGCCGCTGCGCGCTCTCGAGCATCACGACCCTCGAGCGCCGCGGCGACGGCTTCGTCGAGGTCGGCTACTCCGACCCGGCCGCCGGCCTGCAGGGCCTGGCCACCGACGTGGGAGCGGTCTGATGCGCCGGACGGGGCGGCTCCGCGCCGCGGGCGTCCTCGCGCTGGCCGCCGCGCTCG
This sequence comes from Rathayibacter sp. AY2B7, assembly GCF_002931635.1. Taxonomy (NCBI): domain Bacteria; kingdom Bacillati; phylum Actinomycetota; class Actinomycetes; order Micrococcales; family Microbacteriaceae; genus Rathayibacter; species Rathayibacter sp. AY2B7. The sequence goes on from NZ_PSUC01000018.1 coordinate 10,195, forward strand.
CGCTGACGGGCTGCTCCGAGGATCCGCTCGCCGACCAGTACCGCAACGGCAGCAACAAGGGCTACATCTCGGGGGACGGCACCGTCACCGAGATCGCCGCCGCCGACCGGGACGACCCCATCGTCTTCTCCGGCACCGACGAGACCGGCGCCACCATCGACTCCGCCGACCTCGCCGGGCAGGTCGTCGTCGTCAACTTCTGGTACGCCAGCTGCGCCCCGTGCCGCGCCGAGGCCGCTGACCTCGAGACGGTGAACACGGAGTTCGCCGACAAGGGCGTGTCGTTCGTCGGCGTCAACGTGCGCGATCAGGCCCCCACCGCGGCCGCCTTCGCCGAGACCTTCGGGCTCGGCTACCCCTCCATCGTCGACACCGACTCGTCGGTGCAGCTCGCCTTCACCGGCACCGTCCCGCCGAACGCCGTGCCCACGACGCTCGTCCTCGACAGGGAGGGGCGCGTCGCGTCGCGCATCCTCGGCCAGCTCCAGGAGGCGTCGATCCTCTCGACCCTCGTGGGCGACACGCTCGCCGAGGGGGAGTAGCGGCGTGGGCGACATCGTCGTCAGCGGTCAGCTCCTGCTGGCCGTGCCGATCGCGCTCCTGGCCGGGCTCGTGTCCTTCGCGTCGCCCTGCGTGCTCCCGCTGGTGCCCGGCTACCTCGCCTACGTCGGCGGATTCACCGACGCCGACGAGCGCGCGGCACGCGGACGCCGCCGGGTCGTGCTGGGCGTCCTCCTCTTCGTGCTCGGATTCTCGCTGGTGTTCGTCCTCTACGGTGCGGCGGCGGGCACGGTCGGCTTCTGGCTGCGCCAGTACACCGACCTGATCACCCGCGTCCTCGGGCTCGTCGTGATCGCGATGGGGCTCGTCTTCATCGGCCAGTTCTCGTTCCTCCAGCGCACGCTCCGGCCCGGGATCCGTCCCGCCACCGGGCTGATCGGAGCGCCGCTGCTCGGCATCGTCTTCGGCGTCGGCTGGACGCCCTGCCTCGGCCCGACGCTGAGCTCGATCCTCGCCCTCAGCTACGGCGTGGGCTCGCCCTGGCGCGGCGCCCTCCTCGCCCTGGTCTACTGCCTCGGCCTCGGCATCCCCTTCCTCCTCGTCGCCTTCGGCTTCAGCTGGGTGACCAGCACGCTCGCCTTCGTGAAGCGCCACATCCGGGTGGTCAACATCCTCGGCGGCGCCGCCCTCGTCCTGATCGGAGTCCTGATGGTCACGGGCATCTGGAACACCCTCGTCTACGGATCCCTCTCGGCGGTGATCGATGGCTTCCAGCCGGCGATCTGAGCCCGAGGAGAGCACGCGCCGCCCCGACGAGGCCGCACAGCGGAGGACGGACGCCTCCTTCCGCCCCGCCGACCACTACGACTCCGACGGCACCGTCACGCAGCCGGCGCTCGGGTTCACCGGCTGGCTCCGCTGGATGTGGCGCCAGCTCACCAGCATGCGCACGGCGCTGTTCCTGCTGCTGCTGCTGGCGATCGCGGCGGTCCCCGGATCGCTCGTGCCGCAGCGCTCCTCCGACCCCAACGGCGTGACCCAGTACTTCGTCGACAACCCCGACCTCGCGCCCCTGCTCGACAAGGTGCAGGCGTTCGACACCTACACCTCCGCCTGGTTCTCGAGCATCTACCTGCTGCTGTTCATCTCCCTGATCGGCTGCATCGTCCCGCGCACGCGCCACCACTTCCAGGCCATGCGGTCGCGGCCGCCGCGCACCCCGGCACGCCTGCAGCGCCTCGCCGGCTACACCGTCCGCGAGGTCGAGGGCGCGACGGAGGAGGAGGCCGTCGCCTCCGCCCACTCCGTCCTGCGCCGGGCGGGCTACCGCGTCGAGCGCTACGACGACCCGCGCGGCCGCTGGTCGAGCGTCTCGGCCGAGCGCGGCTACCTCCGCGAGACCGGCAACCTGGTCTTCCACTCCGCCCTGGTCGGCATCCTCGTCGCCGTCGGAGTGGGCGGCGGATTCGGCTACAGCGGGCAGCGCGTGCTGGTCGAGGGCTCCCAGGGGTTCGCGAACAACCTCGCGGCCTACGACTCCTTCAACCCCGGCCGCTTCTTCGACAGCAGCCAGCTCGACCCGTACCAGCTGACCCTCGACAGCCTCGACGTGAAGTACGAGGAGCAGAACCAGTCGGCGCTCGGCCAGCCCGTCGACTTCACCGCGAACGTCACGACCTCCGAGCGCGGCGGGGGCACCGAGGACCGCACGATCAAGGTCAACGACCCGCTCGCGATCGGCGGCACGAACGTCTACCTCCTCGGCAACGGCTACGCCCCGACGATCACGGTCCGCGACCCCTCGGGCCGGGCGATCTTCACCGACTCGGTGCCGTTCCTCCCGCAGGACGCGAATCTGACCTCCGTCGGCGTCGTGAAGGTGCCGGACGGGCTCTCGGAGCAGCTGGGCCTCACCGGCTTCTTCTACCCGACGCAGGACACGCTGGCCTCCGGGGCGTCGACCTCGATCTTCCCCGACCTGCAGTACCCCGTGCTCTCGCTGAACGTCTTCGCGGGCGACCTCGGCCTCGACGGGGGAGTGCCCACATCCGTCTACGTGCTCAACACCGACTCGCTGACCCGGCTCACCGGCGGTACCACCGGCGTCGCGCCGATCACCCTCAAGCCCGGCGACACGGCCGAGCTCCCGAACGGGCTCGGCAGCGTGACCTTCGACAACACGGGCGCCGACCCGACGCGGATCGGCACCGACAGCGTCAAGCGCTTCGCCTCGTTCGACATCCACCACGACGCGACCCAGGGCTGGGTGCTGCTCTTCGCGATCCTCGTGCTCGCCGGACTCCTCACCTCGCTGTTCGTCCCGCGGCGCCGCGTGTGGGTGAAGGCGACCGCCCAGGACGACGGCGGCCTGCTCCTCGAGTACGCGGGTCTCGCCCGCGGCGAGGACCCCCAGCTGGTGCGCGCCGTTCGGACGATCGCCGACCGGCACGCCCCGCTCGACTGACCCGCCTCCCGGGCGACCCGGAGGCCCCTCCACAGCCGCCGCCCGGCTGGGCAGGGGCCGAGTCTGTGCAAGCGCGAAGGGGCGGGCGGGGCGGCGAGCGATTACCCTGAGGAGGTGATCGCGACCCTCTCGCAGTACTCGGTGCTGTGCCTCTCCTCCGCCATGGGCATCTACGCCATGGCGTTCGTCTTCTTCGCGATCGACCTCGCCCGCCGCGCCTCGCTGGCCGACGGCGAGTCGATCGAGGTCGTCCAGGAGGCGGAGCGCGTCGCCTCCGCGGCCGCCGCCGACCGCGCGGCCAGCGGCAAGGCCACCGTCGCCGCCGCGGGCTCCGGACGCACCGCGACTCTCTCCCGCATCGGCAGCCGCGTCGAGGACGAGGTCTACCGCGCCCCCGCCCGCTCGAAGACCATGCGCATCGGGTTCTCGCTCACGCTCCTCGGCTTCGTGCTGCACCTCGGCGCGACCGTCCTCCGCGGCGTCGCCGCCGGCCGCGTCCCCTGGGCGAACATGTACGAGTTCTCGATGACCGGGACGCTCATCATCATCGGCGTCTTCCTCGCCGTCCAGCTGCGCTGGGACCTCCGCTTCCTCGGAGCGTTCATCACCGGCCTCGTCCTGGTTCTCCTCGGCATCGCGACCGTCAACTACTACGTCGCCGTCGTCCCGCTCCCGCCGGCACTCCAGTCCTACTGGCTGGTCATCCACGTGCTCGTCGCGATCCTCGGCACCGCGTTCTTCGCCCTCGGCTTCGCGCTCTCGGTCACCCAGCTCCTCCAGGCCCGCCGCGAATCCTCCGGCGACAGCCCCCGCTCGGTCCTCCGCTTCCTGCGCACCCTGCCCAGCTCCCTCACCCTCGAGAACCTCGCCTACCGCGTCACGATCCTCGGCTTCATCCTCTGGACCTTCACGCTCATCGCCGGCGCAGTCTGGGCCGAGAAGGCCTGGGGCCGCTACTGGGGCTGGGACACCAAGGAGGTCTGGACCTTCATCATCTGGACCATCTACGCCGGCTACATCCACGCCCGCGCCACCCGCGGCTGGCGCGGCACCCCCTCCGCCTGGCTCGCCATCGTCGGCTTCGCCGCCGTCATGTTCAACTTCGGCGTCGTCAACGTGTTCTTCAAGGGACTCCACGCCTACTCCGGCCTCGACACCGGCATGTGATCGGCGGGGCCTGGCGGGGCCGCTCGCGGCGTTGTCGGCGACGAACGTAGCGCCGCTACGCCCGACCCCTCCGCCTTGCGATCGGGTCGGCGGGGCCTGGTGGGGCCCCTCGCGGCGTTGTCGGCGACGAACGTAGCGCCGCTACGCCCGACGCCTCCGCCTTGCGATCGACCCCACCAGGCCCCGCCGACCGCCCACCAGGACACGCTTTGAGGACGGCTCCGCTTCGCGGTCGCCGCGGGGGGCCTCCGCTTCGCGGTCGGGTCCGGGTGGGCTGCGCTTCGCGGTCGGGTCCGGGTGGGCTGCGCTTCGCGGTCGGGTCCGGGTGGGCTCCGCTTCGCGGTCGGGTCCGGGTGGGCTCCGCTTCGCGGAAGGGCCTGGGGGACGGCGGTCGACGGGTCATGCTGACCGAGTAGCGCGCGGCGCGCGTATCGAGGTCCCATGGCGCGAACGCGGGGAGCGAGCCGGTCGAGTTCCCGCAGATGGACGCGCAGGGGGCGGTGCCTGCTGATCGAGTAGTGCGCGGAGCGGGCGTGTCGCGGACACGGGCACGGGCGGGCTGCGGGCGGATCCGTGCCTGTCGAGTGGCTGTGGTGGACGCCGGGGGCGACGGCGGGCGGGTCAGACGGCGGTGACGACGTCGATGAGGTGGGGGGCGAAAGGGGCGTCGAGGGCGAGGACGACGCGGGTGCGGGCGTCGGAGGGATGGACGCCCCGGTAGATGCCGCGGAGGTCGGCGACGGTCTGGCCGCGGCCGGGGCCGTGGGTGGCGTCGACAGTGACGTGAACGCGCGGGGCGAAGGTGAGGGCGACGGCGTCGACGGCGATCGCGGCGGCCATGGGGTCGTGCATGGCAGCGGTGCGCTCGCCGAAGTGGCCGACGTAGAAGTCGAAGTAGAAGTCGAGCGCCTGCCCGATGGCCTGCGCGAGGGGATCGGGCGACGCGAGCAGGACGGCGCGGTCCTCCTCCGTCAGCAGGTGCCGCATGGTCACGTCCAGGGGCACGAGCGTGAGGTCCCAGTCGGCCGCGACGACCTCGGCGGCGGCCGCCGGGTCGTGCCAGATGTTGGCCTCCGCCACGGCGGTCACGTTGCCGGGGACCAGCGCGGCTCCGCCCATCACCGTCACCGAGTGGACGAGGGACGCGATCTCCGGGTGCGCACGGAGGGCGAGCGCGAGATTCGTCAGCGGGCCGATCGCGACCAGCCGCAGCTCGCCCTCGTGCTCGCGGGCGAGACGGAGGAGGAGGTCGGCCGGATCCTCGTCGACCGGCTCGCCGCCCTCGGGCAGCGCGACCCCACCGATACCGTCGTCGCCGTGCACGTGCGGGGATCCGCCGGCGTAGTCCTCCTCGAGGAAGTGGTGCGCCCCCACGGCGACCGGCACGTCGTCGCGGCCGGCCAGCGCGAGCAGGCCGAGGCTGTTGACGGCGGCCCGGCGGGCGTCGGTGTTGCCGCTGACCGTGCTGATCCCGACGAGGCGGGCCCGAGGCGAGCGGAGGAGGTACGCCAGAGCGAGCGAGTCGTCGATGCCGGTGTCGCAGTCGAGGAAGACGGGGACGGTCGATGCGCTCACGGGGCTCCGATGCTCGAGGGTGGGGGACGCGTCGGGCACCGGCGGCCGACGCTCCCATTCTGCCGCTCCTCCGACGCGGCGCCCGCCGCCGACGATCAGAGCAGCGCGTAGGAGTCGCGGAGCCGCGCCCGCCACCAGGCGAGCCGCTCCGGCGACACGGCGTGACGGGAGAGGAGCTCCTCCGAGACCTCCACGCGGCCGACGGGGATCCCGCCGTCGACCGGCCGCAGCGGCCGCTCCGTGACGTCTGCGGCGAGGAGGGACGCGGTGCCGAGCCCGCAGTCGAAGGGCAGCTCGGGGAGCGCCGCGGCCAGGGCGGCGCCCATGGCGAGTCCGACCGAGCTGTCGATCGCGCTCGAGACCACCGCCGGCAGCCCCGCCTCGGCGACGAGCGCCAGCGCCCGGCGCGTCCCGCCGAGCGGCTGGGCCTTCACGACCAGCAGGTCCGCGGCTCCGGCCCGGGCGACGGCGAGCGGATCGGCGGCCTTGCGGACGCTCTCGTCGACGGCGATCGGGATGCCCATGTACTTCACCCGGTAGCGCAGCTCCGCCAGCTCGTCGACGCTCGCGCACGGCTGCTCGACGTACTCGAGGTCGGACTCCGCGAGGGCGTGGACGGCGTGCTCGGCCTCGTCGAGGTTCCAGCCGCCGTTCGCGTCCACGCGGATCCGGCCCTCCGGACCGAGCAGTCGGCGGACCTCGACGACCCGGGCCACGTCGTCGGCCAGCGTCTGGCCGCGCTCGGCGACCTTCACCTTCGCCGTGCGGCAGCCGTGGTAGCTCGCGAGCACGGCGGCGACCTCGTGCGGCGCGACGGCCGGGATCGTCGCGTTCACCGGGATGCGGTCGCGCAGAGGCGCCGGCTGCTCGCTCCAGCCGTAGTCGATCGCCGCCCGGAGCCACGCCGCCGACTCCTCCGCGCCGTACTCGAGGAAGGGCGAGAACTCGGTCCAGCCCTCGGGGCCGCGCACGAGCGCGATCTCGCGGTGGTCCACGCCGCGGAAGCGGGTGCGCAGCGGCAGAGCGACGACGCGGAGTCCCGCGTCGATCTCGCCGAGGGAGGGGAGCGGGGAGGCGGGCACGACGTCGTCCATCCGGCCATTGTCCACCGGCCGGGGCGACGCGGCGGCCACCCGCGCGCGGGAGGTCGGCGACGCGCGCGCAAGCCCCCGGGGTCCCTCCTCCGAGCGCTCGCCGAGGTGCCAGACTGACGAGGCTGCCGTTGGAGTCCGGAGGAGTGCGATGAGCCAGATGCCGATGAGCCCGTCGCCCGCGCCCGCCCCGGGCCCGACGCAGGGCTCCGTCCCCTCCCACCGCCCGCTCGGCAGGGGCGCCTGGATCGCGCTGGGCACGAGCCTCCTCGTGGGCGTCGTCTATACCGGCGTGCTCGGCACGCTCGTCGCCGTCGGAGTGGGCGGCGCGCTCGACTCCGCCGCCGGCAGCGCGTCGACGAGCGCTCCGTCCGAGCCGTTCGGCGACCCGACGGACGACCCGTTCGGCAGCGGGGACCCGTCCGATCCGCTCTACGACTACCCCGGCTACCAGGACGGCGACGCCGTGACGATCCTCGGCCAGCCGTCCGCGGAGGACGTGCGCGCGAGTGCCGAGCAGGCCGTCGCGGCCGTCGAGGGCGCCGTCCCCGAGGAGTGGACCTCGGCCGACGACGAGTACTACGAGCAGTCGCAGAACGCCTACGGCGGGCCCTCCCTCCTCTACGACTACATCTCGGCGACCGAGTACGCCGCCGCCGACGTCTCGACCGACGCCGACAGGCAGGCGGCGGTCGACCGCTTCACTGCAGCGCTCGCGCCCCTCGGCTTCGACGACGTCGAGGTGGCCGACACCCCCGAGGAGTGGTCGGAGGCGGGCTACGAGCTCGACGGCGACCTCTCGGACGAGGAGGCCTCGGCCGCGCTCTGGATCGTCACCGCGCGCTCCTCCACCGACCTCGTGCCCGCGATCGAGCTGGGACTCGTGGACCTCGACGCCGATCCGACCGGCCTGGTCGCCGACATGCTCGACGGAGTCGGCCTCTCGCCGGACCCGCAGGGCGCGTTCCTCGCCGGGTACGCGAACGGGGTCCTCCAGGATGAGGACCGCGGCGAGTTCACCGACCGCCTCGAGGAGTACGGCGGAGTCGCGACGACCTGACCGGGCGCTACAAGCAAGCCCGTCCGCCCGCAAGCCCGAATCGGCAGACCGCCCGCGCCCTACGGTGAGGGGATGGCTGCACCCCGCTCGACCAGGCCCCTGCGAGACTACGCCGCGATCGGAGACGGTCGCACGGTCGCCCTGATCGCGAAGGACGGCAGCGTCGACTGGATGCCCGTCCCGGACCTCGGCTCCACCCCCGCCTTCGCCGCCCTGATCGACGCCGAGTCCGGCGGCTGCGTCGAGCTCGCCCCCGAGGAGCCCGCCGAGGTCTCGCGCGCCTACGTCCGCGACACGAACGTCCTGGAGACCACCTTCACCACCGAGTCGGGCACCGTCCGCGTGACGGACGCGCTCGTCACCGGGATCGCCGGCCGCCTCCCGTGGGCCGAGCTCGCGCGCCGGGTGGACGGCGTCGACGGCGAGGTGCGGATGCGGTGGGCCGTCCGCCCCGGAACGGGTCTCGGCCGGTTCTCCCCGTGGATCCAGAACGCCGACGGCCGCTCGCTCATCCGCGCGGGCGACATCACCATCGGCGTCACCGGCCAGGAGCACGGGCCCGACGGAGACGACGCGCCCTCCGGTGCCGGCGACGAGCTGACGGGCTCCTTCGTGGTGACCGCGGGGAAGGACGCCGTGCGGCACGTCCTGGTCGTGTCGGCCACGCACGACGAGCCGCTGCACTTCCCGGTCGCGAAGAACGTCGACCGCGGCATCGACCGCACGATCCGCAGCTGGCAGGACTGGTCGGAGGAGTTCTCCTACGACGGCCCGTGGTCCGAGGCCGTCCAGCGCAGCGCCCTCGCGCTCAAGCTGCTGATCTACTCGCCCACCGGAGCCATCGCCGCTGCCGCGACCACGTCGCTTCCGGAGTCGCCCAACGGCGGCAAGAACTGGGACTACCGCTTCGCCTGGGTGCGCGACGCCGCGTACACGATGCACGCGCTGGTGCGCTTCGGCCTGCGCGAGGAGACGCACGCCGCGCTGTCCTGGCTCCTCCGCACGATCAAGGAGCACGGCCCGGACCTCCACATCTTCTACGGACTCGACGGCTCCATGCCGACCGTCCTGGAGGAGTTCGACGTGCCGGGCTACGGCGGCATCGGCCCGGTCGTCGCCGGCAACGGAGCGCAGAACCAGCTGCAGCTGGGCGTGTTCGGCGACCTCTTCGACATCTGCCGCATCTACGTCGACGAGGGCAACGTCCTCGACATCCAGACCGGACGGCTCCTCGCCCGCGTCGCCGACACCACCTGCGACCTGTGGCGCAACCGCGATGCGGGCATGTGGGAGCTGGAGGAGGAGCAGCACTACACCTCCTCGAAGATGGGCTGCTGGCAGGCGCTCGACGCGGCCGTGCACCTGGCGGAGCTCGGCCAGGTCGCGGGCAGCCCCGACCGCTGGCGCTTCGAGCGCGACCGCATCCGCGAGTGGATCGAGGAGCACTGCTGGTCCGAGGAGCTCGGCGCCTACGTGATGTACCCGGGCAGCGAGGAGCTGGACGCCTCGGTGCTCCTGCACGCTCCGAGCGGCTACGAGCGCGGCGAGCGGATGATCTCCACCATCGACGCCCTGGTGAAGGAGCTCGGCCGCGGTGCGCTGCTGTTCCGCTACTCCGGCATGGAGGGCGAGGAGCACCCGTTCGTGGCCTGCTCGTTCTGGCTCGCGTCCGCCCTGGCCTGCGTCGGTCGGCACGACGAGTCGGTCGCCCTGATGGACGAGCTCGTCGCCACGGTCCCGAACGACGTCGGGATCATGTCCGAGATGATCGCGGTCGACGACCTGGCCTTCTGGGGCAACCTGCCGCAGGGGCTCAGCCACCTCGCGTTGATCAACGCGGCCATCACCATCGAGGAGCTGGCGCCGGAGAAGGTCGGCCGCGCGTAACCCCGCCGACGGCGTCCGCGCAACCCGTTGAGGGCCGGCTCCGAGGGGCGTAGACCGGTACCACCCCCTCGCACCGCACCCACAAGGAGCACCTCAGCATGGATCTCGGCATCAGCGGCCGCATCGCCCTCGTCACCGGAGGCGACTCCGGCATCGGCCTGGCCACGGCGCAGCTCCTCCTCGCCGAGGGCGCGACCGTCGTGATCACCGATAAGGACCAGGCGGAGCTGGACCGGGCCGCGGCCGGGCTCGACGCTCCGGAGGGCCGCCTGCACGCCTTCGCCGCCGACGTCACCAGCACGGAGCAGCTCGCCGAGCTGCACCGTCGGGTGGCCGGAGCGGTCGGCGCGATCGACATCCTCGTGCAGTGCGCCGGAGTCACGGGGGCGCAGGGCCTCTTCCACGAGATCGACGACGAGGGCTGGACCAGCACCCTCGAGGTCGACCTGCTCGGTCCCGTGCGGCTCGTGCGCGAGTTCCTGCCCGACCTCCGCACCGGAGGCTGGGGCCGGCTCGTGCTCACCGCCTCCGAGGACGCCGTGCAGCCCTACGACGACGAACTGCCCTACTGCGCCGCGAAGGCGGGCGTCCTCGCCTTCGCCAAGGGCCTCTCGCGCTCCTACGCGCAGGAGGGCCTCCTCGTGAACACGGTCTCGCCCGCGTTCATCCGCACTCCGATGACCGACGCGATGATGTCGAAGCGCGCCGAGCAGAGGGGCAGCTCGGTCGACGAGGCGATCTCGTCCTTCCTCGACGAGGAGCGGCCGTACATGGAGCTGAAGCGCCGGGGCGAGGCCGAGGAGGTCGCAGCCGTGATCGCCTTCCTCTGCTCCGACCGCGCCTCGTTCGTGAACGGCTCGAACTACCGCGTCGACTCCGGATCCGTCGCCACGATCTGATCCCCGCAACCACGGGCCCCGCCCAGCGCGCGCACCCCGCGCGTGCGGGCGCCGTCCAGCCGAAGAAGCCAGACTCGGGGCGGGACACCGCACCCGGCACTGCAAGAGAAAGGAACGGTCCATGACCACCACCCTCGAACGCCACGTCGAAGCCCCCGCGGGCTCCGGTGCCAAGACCAGCCGCCGCCAGAACGCCGAGAAGGGCTTCAAGGCCTCCAAGGAGCTGCTCGACAGCCTCCAGATCGTCCTCGTCGACCTGATCGAGCTCCACGTCCAGGGCAAGCAGGCCCACTGGAACGTCGTCGGCAAGAACTTCCGCGACCTCCACCTGCAGCTCGACGAGATCATCGAGGCCGCGCGCGAGTTCAGCGACGACATCGCCGAGCGCATGCGCGCCCTCCACGGGATCCCGGACGGACGCAGCGACACCGTCGCCGCGACCACCACCCTCCCCGAGTACCCGCACGGCGAGATCGACACGGCCGAGACCGTCGACCTGGTCACGATCCGCCTCGAGAACACCGCCGCCACCATGCGCGAGGTCCACGACCAGGTGGACGAGGAGGACCCGACCAGCGCGGACCTCCTCCACGCGATCATCCAGAGCCTCGAGCAGTACGCCTGGATGGTGTCGGCCGAGAACCGCACCACCTCCGCCGCCAAGTAGGGGCGAGCACCGGCAAGGGGACTCCGCGTCAGCGGGGTCCCCTTCCGTCTGCCCGAGCGGTGTCGAGTCGCCGTGCAGTCCGGATCAGTATGGTCGTGGCATGAGCACGCAGGTCTCCGAACTGTTCGACGCGCACCGCTGGGCGGCCGTCGACGGCTTCGACGCACTCGAGGACATCACCTACCACCACGACCGCTCCGGCCGCATCGCGCGGGTCGCGTTCGACCGGCCCGAGGTCCGCAACGCGTTCCGGCCGCGCACGGTCGACGAGCTGTTCCGCGCCCTCGAGGACGCCCGGACGAACCCGCGCATCGGCGTCGTCATCCTCACCGGCAACGGCCCGAGCCCGCGCGACGGAGGCTGGGCGTTCTGCTCGGGAGGAGACCAGCGGATCCGCGGCCGCGACGGCTACCGGTACTCCAACGGCGAGACCGCGGAGGGGATCGACTCCGCCCGGAACGGCCGCCTGCACATCCTCGAGGTCCAGCGGCTCATCCGCTTCATGCCGAAGGTCGTCATCGCGGCCGTCCCCGGCTGGGCCGCGGGAGGCGGGCACTCGCTGCACGTGGTCTGCGACCTCACCCTCGCCTCGGCCGAGCACGGGCGCTTCAAGCAGACGGACGCCGACGTCGGCTCCTTCGACGCGGGCTACGGCTCCGCGTACTTCGCCCGCCAGATCGGGCAGAAGGCCGCGCGCGAGGTGTTCTTCCTCGCTCGGGAGTACTCCGCGCAGCGCGCCTACGAGATGGGCGCCGTGAACGCGGTCGTCCCGCACGCCGAGCTCGAGACCACGGCGGTGGAGTGGGCCGAGACGATCCTCACCAAGTCGCCCACGGCCATCCGCATGCTGAAGTACGCGTTCAACGCCGTGGACGACGGCCTCGTGGGCCAGCAGCTCTTCGCGGGCGAGACCACGCGCCTCGCCTACGGCACCGACGAGGCCGTCGAGGGACGAGACTCCTTCCTCGAGAAGCGCGAGCCTGACTGGTCGCCGTTCCCGTGGCAGTTCTGAGCCGGAGGGCACGCAGGTGACCCGCCCGCTCGCCGGTGTCGACGCGACGGTCGAGGCCGTCCTCCTCGCTCTTCGCGCGGCCCTGGACGGCAGCGGCCCGGCGATCCGCGTCTCCGCCCCCGGCGCTGCGACCGCCTCCGAGGATGGCGTCGTGCCGCAGCGCGTCGCCGTCGTCGTCGAGACCTCGGGCTCGTCGGGGCCGCCCAAGCGGGTCGCGCTCTCGACAGCGGCCCTGCTCACCAGCGCCTCCGCGACCCTCGCCGAGCTGGGCGGGCCGGGACGCTGGCTGCTCTGCCTGCCGACGCACTACGTCGCGGGACTGCAGGTGCTCGTCCGCTCGCTGACGGCGGAGGCCGACCCGGTCGTCCTCCCGGCCGGCGGCTTCGACGCGGCGGCCTTCCTCGCTCTCGCTCGGACGATGCCGGCGGGGGAGCGGCGGTACTCCTCGCTGGTCCCCGTGCAGCTCGCGAGGCTGCTGGATCTCGCCGAGCGCGATTCGGCCGCGGCCGAGGCGCTCCGCTCGTTCGACGCCCTCCTGATCGGCGGCCAGGCGACGCCGCAGCCGCTGCGGGACCGCGCCGCCGCCCTCGGCGTGCGCATCCGCCTGACCTACGGATCGAGCGAGACGTCCGGCGGCTGCGTCTACGACGGCGTCCCGCTCCACGACGTGCGGATGCGCGTCGAGGACGGGCAGGTGCTGCTCGGCGGGCCGACCCTCGCGGAGGGCTACCTCGACGCCGACGGCGCGATCGACCACGAGCGCAGCGCCGCCGCCTTCCTCGAGATCGACGGGGAGCGCTGGTACCGCACGGGCGACGCGGGCTCGATCGTCGACGGGCGCCTCCGGGTGACCGGTCGGCTCGACCGCGTGATCGTGTCGGGCGGGGAGAAGGTCTCGCTCGACGCCGTCGAGGCCCTGCTCCGCGAGGGGGCCGTTCCCGACGCGGTCGTCGTGCGGCGGACGGACGAGCAGTGGGGCGAGGTCCCGGTCGTCGTCACGGCGGAGGAGGCTCCCGCGCTCACCTACCTGCGCGCCCTGATCGCCGACCGCCTCGGGCGCGCCGCCGCTCCCGCGGCCGTGCTGCCGGTCGGCCGCATCCCCCTCCTCGCCTCCGGGAAGCCCGACCGCCGCGCCCTCGAGGTGCTCGCCGAGCAGGCCTGACCGGCTCCGAGCGTCGACGGGCCGGTGGGTAGGATTCCCTCCGTGTCGAGTACGAGTCGCAAGAAGAAGTCCTCCAGCGGCCGCCCCGGGGGCAGCCCGCGAGCGGTCGTCGTGAAGCCCGCCGGTCCCCGCGAGTGGATCGCCGGCGCCCGCCTCCGCACCCTCCCGCTGGCCGTCGCCCCCGTGCTCATCGGCACCGGAGCGACCCAGGTCGTCGACGAGGGCTGGCACTGGGTGCGCGCCCTGCTCTGCCTGGCCGTCTCGCTCGCCCTGCAGATCGCCGTCAACTACGCCAACGACTACTCCGACGGCGTGCGCGGCACCGACGCCAACCGCGTCGGACCCTCGCGGCTGACCGGCTCCGGAGCGGCGAAGCCCCGCCAGGTGCTCACCGTCGCCCTGGTCTTCTTCGGGATCGCGGCCGTCGCCGGCCTCGTGCTCACCGCCCTCTCGGGGCAGTGGTGGTTCCTGATCGTCGGCGCGGCGGCGATCGCGGCCGGCTGGTTCTACACCGGCGGACGCCGCCCCTACGGCTACCTCGGGCTCGGCGAGCTCTTCGTCTTCGTGTTCTTCGGCCTGGTCGCCACCGTCGGCACCACGTTCGTGCAGATCGGCCGCACCAACCAGGAGTCGTGGCTCGGCGCCGTGGCGGCGGGCCTGTTCGCCTGCGCCGTGCTCATGGTCAACAACATCCGCGACATCCCGACCGACCGCCTCTCGGGCAAGCGGACCCTCGCGGTGCTCGCGGGACCGGCCGTGTCCCGGGCGATCTACACGGGCTTCGTGCTGATCCCGTTCGGCATCGCGGTGATCCTCGCGCTGTTCTACCCGCTGGCGTGGCTGACGCTCTTCGTGCTTCTGATGATCCTGCCGGCCATCCTGATCACCCTGACGGCGAAGACGGCGAAGGAGCTCATCCTGGCGCTGCAGCTGACCAGCCTGGGCGGGCTCGCCTACGCGGTCATCCTCGGGGCGGCGCTGGCGTTCTAGAGCGGAGGCTCGCACGAGGCGGGCTCGGGTGGGCCGGATTCGGGTGAGATCGGCTGTTGCGCGCCGGGCCTGGTGCGAGCGGGGTCAGCGCGTCAGAGGGGAGGCCTCGCCGGCGGGAGCGCCCGGCTCAGCGGTCGTCGCGGGTCGCGTCGACCGCGGCGTCCTCGACGTCGTCGTCGGTCGGGGCGCGCGGGACGTCCTTGCGGCGCTCGTAGATCGCCTCCGCGATGCGCTCGCGGGGCTTCCTCAGCAGGATGTAGGAGAGGGACAGGCTCGCGATCGCGGCGACGAAGCCCGCGGTGACCGCTGCCGTCAGCTCCGAGTCGACGAAGGTGCGCGCCGGCAGGTACACCAGCACGAAGACGCCGGCGAACATCGCCAGGCGCAGGAGCGAGTAGACGACGACCGCGCGGCTCAGTTTCACCGGGACAGTGTACGTCGGCCCCTGCACGCGCTTCCGTGAGCACCGTGGGAGCCTCCTGTCCAGCGTCCGTGCGGACCCTCCCCGACGGGGGTGCCGGACGTAGACTCGTGTCCATGATCCGCCTCGTCATCGGCCTGCTCGTGGCCCTCGCCGTCTTCACGGTCTACACCGTGATCGACGTCGCGATGAGCAACCGTCACGCCGTGCGGGCGATCCCGAAGTGGTCCTGGCTCCTGGTGGTGCTGATCCTCCCGGTCATCGGTGCGGGACTGTGGTTCTGGATCGGCCGTCCCCGCAAGCAGCGCGCCGCCGGCCGCCGCTACACCGCTCCGGACGACGACCCCGACTTCCTCGGCACCCTCCGCACCGAGCGCGACCCCGAGGAGGAGCGCCTGCAGGCAGAGCGCATCGCCCAGCTCGAGCGCGACCTCGCCGACATGGACGAGCAGGGCGAGGCCGACGGCCCCGGCCGCCGGGATGCCTGAGCACCGGCCGGTCGCCCCCTCCACCCGATTCGCGGTCGACCTCCTCACCCGCTTCGTCGCGCTCGGCGTCCGCGACGTCGTCGTCGCTCCGGGCTCCCGCTCGCAGGCGCTCGCCCTGGTGGCGGCCGAGCTCGAGACCCGCGGCGACGTCCGGCTGCACGTGCGGATCGACGAGCGCTCCGCGGGGTTCCTGGCGCTGGGCCTGGCCCTCGAATCCGGGATGCCGGCGCTCGTGATCACGACCTCCGGCACGGCGACCGCGAACCTGCACCCGGCCGTGCTCGAGGCGGACGCCTCGGACGTGCCGATGATCGTCCTGACCGCCGACCGGCCCGACGAGCTGCGCGGCATCCGCTCGAACCAGACGGCCGAGCAGCGCGAGCTGTACGGGCGAGCCGTGCGGCTGTTCGAGGACGTCGCTGCTCCGGACGACGCCTCCTTGCCCGAGGACGCGCGGGCGCTCGCCGATCGTGCCGTCACCGCGGCGCGCCGCGGGCCGGTCCACCTGAACCTCTCCTTCCGCGATCCGCTCTCCTCCGCTCTGCCGGACATCGAGCGGATCGAACCGGTCTCGTCGCCCGCCGTCGGATCCGGGATCCCGCGTGCCGTCGTGACCGCCGGCCCTGGTGAGCCGCTCACGGTCGTCATCGCCGGGGACAAGGCGGGCGCCACGGCCGAGGAGATCGCTCGCGCCGGCGACTGGCCGCTCCTCGCCGAGGTCTCCTCCGGCGCCCGCTTCGGACCGCAGCTCGTCGTCGCCTGGCGTCGCCTGCTCGGCGAGCCCGACTTCGGCGGACGCATCCGCCGGGCGATCGTGCTCGGACACCCGACGCTCTCCCGCGAGGTCCCCGAGCTGCTGCGGCGCGAGGACGTCGAGGTGATCGTCGTGGACGCCGTGCGCGAGCAGTTCTACAACCCCGGGCGGCGCGCCCGCCGCGTCGGAGGCGTCGACGTGGTCCGTCCCGAGGGGTCGCCGCGTCCCGAGCGCGGCGAGCGCGCCTGGGCCGGATCCTGGGTGTCCGCGAGCCGCGCTCTGACGGTCGACCCCGACGAGCTGGACGAGGTCCCCGACGCGGGATCGATGTCGGTCGAGGACCGCCGCGGCTACGCGCGCAACGCCCTCGCCGCGATCAGGGCGCCGCTCACCCGCGACTTCGTCGTCGCCGCGGTCTGGAAGGTCACCTGGCCGCACGACCGGCTGCTGTTCGGAGCGTCGCGGCTGATCCGCGTCGCCGACGGGACCCTGCCGGGCAAGCGGATAGCCGTCCTGGCGAACCGCGGCCTCGCCGGCATCGACGGCACGATCTCGACGGCTCTCGGGATCGCGGTGGCTTCGCAGGCGACCGAGCAGGGAGCCGGCGGAGTCACCCGCGCGGTCCTCGGCGATCTCACTCTGCTCCACGAGGCCGGCGGCCTCCTCCTCCCGCCCGGAGAACGGCGCCCGCGCGTGCAGCTCGTCGTCGTGAACGACGGGGGCGGCACGATCTTCGACGGGCTCGAGGTCGCGTCGAGCTCGCATCCCGACGCGTTCGACCGCGTGCAGTTCACCCCCCAGAACGCCGATCTGGAGGCTCTCGCGCGCGCCTACGGGTGGGGCCACCGTCGTGCGGCGACGCGCGGCGAGCTGGAGCAGGCGCTGACCTCGCCGGGTGACGGGCCGGGCATCGTGGAGATCCGGCTCGAGCGCTGAGTACGCCCGGGTCCGGTCGGACGGTCCTCCACAGGACGTCGTCGGACGCTGTTCTCCCGGGGACGCCTCGTTCGAGCTCCGCACCTCGTCTGCTGATGCTTCGCTGGAGGCATGGCTGATGCGGAGACCGTGCGAGGAGAGGTCCTCGCCCTCGGCGACCGGGCGGCGGCGCTCGCGAGGAGCGCCTCCCCGGTGCTCCTGTCCGCGGCGGAGGCGCTGCACGCGGGACACTGCGCGGCGCTGACCTGTCCCGACGCGTTCGCCCGAGGCTCCTCGGCGGACAGCAAGGATGCGACGGACCTCGTCGAACGGTCGATCCGAGCGGAGTTCGCCGTCGCCCTCGGGGTCTCCGAGCGCACCGCCGCCAGGGAGCTGCTGCACGCCTCGCTCCTGATGGAGGAGCTGCCGCAGACCCGTTCCGCGCTCGCCGAGGCCAGAATGCGCTGGGAGGCCGGCCAGCTCATCTGCTCCGTCGCGGCGACCCTCCCCGCAGCGGCGCGCGCGGCCTACGACGACCGGGCCGTCGACCTCGCGGAGACGCTGACCCCGGGGCAGCTGCGCCACGCCCTCGCGCGGGTGCGGGAGGAGCTGCACGACGAGCCCCTCGCCGAGCGGCACGCTCGCGCCCGTGAGGACCGCCGGGTGTGGATGACAGCCGGGATCGACGGCATGGCGACGGTCTGCGCGCACGTCCCCGCGCCCGAGGCCGTCGGAGCGCTCGCCCGGCTCGACCGCATCGCGAGGGATCTGCGGGACGGCGCCGAAGGGGACCGCGATCTGCGGACGCTGGCGCAGCTCCGCGCCGATGCGTGGGCCGACCTGCTCTGCCACGGGGACGTGGCGGGGACCACTCCGGAGGGAGCCGCGGCGCCCTCGACCGGGCTGCGGGCCGAGGTGAGAGTCACCGTGGCGGCGAGCACCGCCGCGGGTGACGACGAGGCGGCCGCCGAGCTCGACGGCTACGGGCCGGTCCCTGCCGAGACGGTGCGAGCGCTCATCGACGACGACGCCGCCTTCACTCCCGTGCTGACCGACGAGGAGACCGGCGCGGTCGTCTCCGTCGGGCGCCGCCACCGGCTCCCACCGCCGAGGATGAGGCTGCTGGTCCGCCTCCGCGACCAGACCTGCCGCTTCCCGGGCTGCACCCGGCCGGCGTCCTCGACGGAGACCGACCACAGCGTCGAATGGCGGAACGGGGGCGAGACGACTCCCGACAACCTCGCCTGCCTGTGCGTCGCCCACCATCACGTGCGCCACGGCGACCGGTGGTCGTATCTGCTCCATCCGGACGGCACAGCGGACTGGACCACACCGACGGGCCGTCGCGTGACGACCCGGCCGCCGGCGCTGCCCGGGTGTCCGCCGGTGGGCGCAGGACGACGGCCGGGGGCTCCCCGGCTCGATGGGGACCCGGCGGGGTAGGCGCCGGGTAGGCGCCGGGTAGCCGACGGCTTCAACGACTCCCGACGTGCGTCAGGCCAGCGCGTCGGTGATCGGGCGGAACTTCATGCGGGTCTCGGCGAGCTCGGACTCGGGAACGCTGTCGGCCACGATGCCGGCGCCCGCCCAGGCCGTGACCGCGCCCTCGGCCGTGACCTCGGCGCTGCGGAGTCCGACGGCCCACTCGCCGTCGCCGTTGCCGTCGATCCAGCCGACGGGTCCTGCGTACCGACCGCGGTCGAAGGGCTCCAGGTGCTCGATGAGCGTAAGGGCGTCGGCGGTCGGAGTGCCGGCCACTGCGGCGGTCGGGTGAAGAGCATCGACGAGATCGAGCGCGCTGGAGGAGTCGTCCAGAATTCCTCGCACGTCCGTCGCGAGGTGCCAGAGGTTCGGCAGGCGGAGCGTGAACGGGGCGGCGCCGGCCGTCAGCTCCCGTGTGTGGGGCTCGAGCTCCCGGACCAGACTGGCGAGAGCGAAAGCGTGTTCTGAGCGGTCCTTCGGACTCTCGAGCAGAGCGGCTTCCACGTCCGCGTCGGCGAGGGGGTCCGCTCCGCGTGCAGCCGTGCCGGCCAACACCCTCGCCGAGATCTCGCCCCGATCGACCGCGACCAGCGTCTCCGGACTGGCGCCGAGGAATCCGTCCACGGCGAAGCCCCAGCAGTCCGGGTAACGCTCGGTGAGCGCACCCAGCATCCGACGCAGGTCCGCCCCCGGCGGGAGCCGCCCCTGCAGATCGCGCGCGATCACGACCTTGGACAGCTCACCCGCCCGGATCGTCGCCACCGCAGCAGCGACCGCCGCGCGGTACCCGTCCGGCGACAGCGCACCCGGCGAGAGCGGCACGTGGTACTCCGCCCCCAGCGGCTCCTCGCCCGGCGTATCCGGTCCCTCCGCCTCGCCGATCGTGATCCGCGTCAGCCATGACCGGCCGTCGCGCGTCCCGATCACGGTGCGCGGCACGATCAGCACGCTCGTCGCGTCGGATCGGCTCGAGAAAGCGAAGGTCCCGAACGCGACCAGCCCTGTCCCGGGCAGTCCGACCCGGTCCTCCACCGTCGCCGCGTCGCAGAGCCGACGCCAGGCCGCCGCGGCATCCCGCAGCCGTTCCGGGCCCGAGAACTCGAGGCGCAGGGCCTCGCCGCGTCCGCTGAGGCCGGCGCCGTCGCGCTGCCAGAGGAGGGGCCGCCTCGGGTCGGAGTGGGAGAGGAGCGACTGCGGAGAGTCCAGTGGAGTCGTCTCCGCACGCAGCAGGGGGGTTCCAGCGCCGATGAGCGTCACCTCAGCAGGGTACGCCCGCGCCAGAAGGTGGGACGTCCCATGCCGCGGGGCTCGGGGCGCAGGGCTCCGTTGCTACCGTGATCCGGTCCGGGGCCGCCGCGCGAGGCGGAGCGGGGCGGTCCCGGCGCTTCCCATGGGGGAGCGCGCCGACCGGGCGCGGGACGGCGGATGCACAGCCGCCGTCCCGCGTCTCGCCGTAGACTTGCGGATCGTGACGAAGGCAGACCTCACCAAACGGCCCGACGAGGTCGCCTCGATGTTCGACACCGTGGCTCCCGCTTACGACCTGGTGAACGGACTCCTCTCGGTGGGGAACGACCGGCTCTGGCGGATCGCGACGACTCGCGCCGTCAACCCTGCTCCCGGTGAGCGCATCCTCGACATCGCGGCCGGCACCGGGACGTCGAGCGCGTCGCTGGCGCGGTCGGGCGCACAGGTCGTCGCAGCCGACTTCTCCCCGGGGATGATCGCCGTTGGCCGTCGCCGTCAGGCGGGCAACGACCGGATCGAGTTCGTCCAGGCCGACGCGATGGACCTCCCGTTCGAGGACGGGTCGTTCGACGCCGTGACCATCTCGTTCGGTCTGCGCAACGTGGCCGAGCCGAGGACGGCGCTCGCCGAGTTCCTGCGTGTGCTGAAGCCCGGCGGCCGGGTCGTGATCTGCGAGTTCTCGACTCCGCCGATCGCTCCGCTGGCCGCCGCGTACGACTTCTACCTGTCGACGGTCATGCCCGCCGTCGTGCGACTCGCGTCGTCGAACAATCCCGCGTACGACTATCTCGGCGATTCCATCCGGGCCTGGCCGGAGCAGAGCGTCGTCGCCGCCTGGCTCCGCGCGGCGGGCTTCGAGCGTGTGGCCTACCGCGATCTGACCGCGGGCATCGTGGCGCTGCACCGCGGCGTCAAGCCGATCGCGGCGACCCGATGACGACCGGGGTCCGCACAGGCCGAGACGTTAGGGTTTCCCTGTGAACGCCACTGCGCCCGTCGCCCGTCGCAGCCCGTCTCTGACGGCGCAGCTCGGCCTCTCCGAGCGCATCTTCTCCTCCTCGTCGGACCGGGCTCTCGCCCGCACGATCGACGCGGGTCTGGAGCAGGTCGAGGAGGGTCTCGTCCGGCAGCTGTCCTTCGCGGACGCCGTGGCCGACGTCTCCACCCGGTACCTCCTCGAGGCGGGCGGCAAGCGCGTGCGCCCGATGCTCACCCTCCTGGCCGCGTCGCTCGGCCGCGGCAACACGCCGCAGGTCCTGCTCGGCGCGCAGGCGATCGAGATCACGCATCTCGCATCGCTGTACCACGACGACGTCATGGACGAGGCGGAGAAGCGCCGTGGCGTCCCGTCGGCGCAGACCGTGTGGGGCAACAACGTGGCCATCCTGACGGGCGATCTGCTCTTCGCCCGCGCGAACCAGTTGATGGTCGAGCTCGGCGACAAGGCGATCCGGCTCCAGGCGGACACGTTCGAGCGGCTCGTCCTCGGCCAGCTGCACGAGACGGTCGGCCCGACCGACGGCGAGGACCCGGTCGAGCACTACCTGTCCGTCCTGGCCGACAAGACCGGGTCTCTGATCGCCGCGGCGGGCCGCACGGGAGTCGCGTTCTCGGAGGCTCCGGAGGAGTACGAGGAGGCCATGCGCGTCTTCGGCGAGAAGATCGGCGTCGCCTTCCAGATCGTCGACGATGTCATCGACCTCTCTCCCCAGCCGGAGGAGACCGGCAAGAACCCCGGCACGGACATCCGCGCCGGCGTGTCGACGCTGCCGATCCTGCGCCTGCGCGAGCGCGCCTCCTCGGATAGGGACGCCGCGGCTCTCCTCGCCCGCATCGAGAGCTATGTGAGCCGCTCGAACGACGCCATCGCGCACACGGAGGAGCAGAGCGCCGACATCTCGGACGCCATCGCTCAGCTGCGCGATCACGACGTCACCGCGCAGACCCTCGCCGAGGCCCACCGGTGGGCCGACGAGGCCGTCGCCGCCCTCGCTCCGCTGCCCGACGGCTCCGTCCGCAAGGCGCTGACGCGCTTCGCCGACACCGTCGTCGAGCGCAACGGCTGACCCCGATCGTCGCGGCGCGCCCTGCGCCGCAGGAATGAGACCGGTTGTGCGCTGCGGCGCCCCGGCAGGAGGAACGCAATGACCAAGCTCAGGCTGGCCATCGTCGGCGCGGGTCCCGCGGGCATCTACGCCGCCGACCTCATGATCAAGGCCGAGAAGAAGTACGACGTCTCGATCGATCTGTTCGAGCACCTGCCCGCGCCCTACGGCCTGGTCCGCTACGGCGTGGCGCCCGATCACCCGCGCATCAAGGGGATCATCACCGCGCTGCGGGAGGTGCTCGACCGGGGCGACATCCGCATCTTCGGCAACGTGCACTTCGGGACCGACATCACGCTCGAGGATCTCAAGCGGCACTACCACGCCGTGATCTTCGCGACCGGCGCCGTCCGCGACGCTCCGCTCGACGTCCCCGGGGTCGAGCTCGAGGGCTCCTACGGTGCGGCCGACTTCGTCAGCTGGTTCGACGGCCACCCCGACGTGTCGCGCACCTGGCCGCTGGAGGCGTCCTCCGTCGCCGTCATCGGCAACGGCAACGTGGCGCTCGACGTCTCGCGGATGCTGGCGAAGCACGCCGAGGACCTCCTGCCCACCGAGGTCCCGCCGAACGTCTACGAGGGGCTGAAGGCTTCTCCCGTCACCGACGTGCACGTCTTCGGGCGCCGCGGTCCCGCTCAGGTGAAGTTCACGCCGCTGGAGCTGCGCGAGCTGGGCGAGCTGCGCGACGTCGACATGATCGTCGCCGACGAGGACTTCGACCTCGACCCCGCTTCGGAGGCCGCCATCGCGACCAACAAGCAGGTCATGGTCATCAACCGGGTGCTCAACCAGTGGCGCACCCGCGAGGTCGGGAGCGCCTCGCGTCGTCTCCACCTGCACTTCTGGGCGAAGCCGCTCGAGTTCGTGGACGACGGATCGGGTCGGGTCGGCGCGATCCGGTACGAGCGCACCGAGCCGGACGGCGAGGGCGGAGTGCGCGGCACGGGTGAGATCCGCGAGGTCCCCGTGCAGGCCGTGTACCGCGCGGTCGGCTACTTCGGCTCGCCGCTCGACGGCCTCCCGTTCGACGAGAGGCGCGGCGTGATTCCGAACCGCGAGGGCCAGGTCCTGGACGACGAGGACCAGCAGGTCCTCGGCGTCTACGCGACCGGCTGGATCAAGCGCGGACCGGTGGGCCTCATCGGGCACACCAAGTCCGACGCCATGGAGACCGTCGCGCGCGTGCTCAACGACCAGGCGTCCTGGTGGACGCCCGAGCACCCCGAGGAGGCGGCCGTGGTCGCTCTGCTCGAGGAGCGGGAGATCGCCTACACGGATCTCGACGGCTGGCACCGGCTGGACGAGCACGAGATGGCGCTCGGCGAGCCCGAGGGCCGTGCGCGCGTGAAGGTCGTCCCTCGCGAGGACATGATCGCGATCTCGCGGGCGGAGCCGGTCGCGCTCTGACGCGTGCCCTCCGAACGGCCCTCCGGTGCAGTCCGGAGGGCCGTTCGTCGTTCCGGCGTGGACGCCTTGCGCCTCCTCTAGGCTTCGGGCACCGCTCTGGACGGAGACAGCATGACCACGGCCGCGCCCCACGACGTCATCCGGGTGCGCGGTGCGCGCCAGAACAACCTCCGAGGGATCGACGTCGACATCCCGAAGCGGAGGATCACCGTGTTCACCGGGGTCTCGGGCTCCGGCAAGTCGTCGCTCGTCTTCGGCACCATCGCGGCCGAGTCCCAGCGCCTCATCAACGAGACCTACTCCGCCTTCGTGCAGCAGTTCATGGGGTCGCCGGCCCGCCCGGACGTGGAGTCGCTCGACGGACTGTCGGCCACGATCGTCGTCGATCAGGAGCGGATGGGGTCGAACGGCCGGTCCACGGTCGGCACGGCGACCGACGCGTACACGATGCTGCGCATCCTCTTCAGCCGGCTCGGCGACCCGCACGCGGGCACGAGCGGTGCGTTCTCCTTCAACCTGCCGGAGGGGATGTGCCCGCGGTGCGAGGGGACGGGCCGGGTGTCGAGCATCGACCTCGACGCGCTGATCGACCGCTCGAAGTCGCTCGAGGGCGGTGCTCTCGACGCGATCCCCAACTTCGTCGTCGGTGGCTGGTACTGGAAGGGCCTCGCCGAGTCGGGCCTCTATCCGGCCGATGTGCCGATCGCCGACTTCACGCCCGAGCAGATGGACGCGTTCCTCCACCGTCCGGCCACCAAGATGGCCATCGCCGGGATGACGATGACCTACGAGGGCCTCCTGGTGAAGGTCACCCGCCTCTACCTGGCGAAGGAGGCGGCCCAGCCGCACATCCGCGCCTTCGCCGAGCGGGTGGCCACCTTCGCCGCCTGTCCCGAGTGCGGAGGCGGCCGGCTCACCCGGGCGGCGCTGGAGTCGCGCATCGGGGGCCGGAACATCGCCGAGTGCGCCGCGCTGCAGGCGACCGACCTCGCCGCGTGGCTCCGCGGACTGCAGGCGCCGTCCGTCGCTCCGATCGTCGAGACCCTCCTCGGGACGCTCGACGCCCTCGTCCAGGTCGGCCTCGGCTACCTGTCGCTCGATCGGGAGTCGGGCACCCTCTCGGGCGGTGAGGCGCAGCGGGTCAAGATGGTGCGGCATCTGGGGTCGAGCCTCACGGACGTCACGTACGTCTTCGACGAGCCGACGGCGGGTCTGCATCCGCACGACGTCTCGCGGATGATCGAGCTGCTGCGCCGCCTGCGGGACAAGGGCAACACCGTCCTGGTGGTCGAGCACAAGCCGGAGATCATCGAGATCGCCGATCACGTGGTCGACCTCGGTCCGAGGGCCGGCGCGCACGGCGGCGAGCTGCGATTCGAGGGGACGGTGGCGCAGCTGCGCACGTCCGACACTCTGACGGGCCGTCATCTCGGTCACCGCGTCCCGCTGAAGGAGGCCGTGCGCCGTCCGACCGGGGCGGTGGAGATCCGCGGGGCCTCCACGCACAACCTCCGCGGCGTCGACGTGGACGTCCCGCTGGGCGTGCTGACCGTCGTCACCGGAGTCGCCGGGTCGGGGAAGTCGTCGCTTATGCACGGCTCGCTCGCGGGTCGGCCCGGCGTGGTGGTGGCCGACCAGTCGCCGATCCGCGGCTCGCGGCGCAGCAATCCGGCGACGTACACCGGGGTCCTCGACGCGATCCGGGCGGCCTTCGCGAAGGCGAACGGTGTCAGACCGGCGCTCTTCAGCGCGAACTCGGCAGGCGCCTGCCCCGTCTGCAAGGGGGCCGGGATGATCTTCACCGAGCTGGGCCCCGCCGCGACGGTCTCGTCAGTCTGCGAGGAGTGCGACGGCAAGCGGTTCACCGCTGAGGTGCTCGAGTACCGCCTCCGCGGGAGGAACATCCACGAGGTGCTCTCGATGCCGATCGTCGACGCCGCGGAGTTCTTCGCGAGCGGACCGGCGCACACGGTGCTCGCCCGTCTCGTCGACGTCGGTCTCGGCTACCTCACGCTCGGACAGCCGCTGAACACGCTGTCCGGGGGCGAGCGTCAGCGCCTCAAGCTCGCGATCAACATGGCCTCGTCCGGATCCGTCTACCTGCTCGACGAGCCGACCACGGGCCTGCACCTCGCGGACGTCGACACGCTGCTCGGACTGCTCGACCGGCTGGTCGACTCCGGGAACTCGGTCGTGGTGATCGAGCACCACCGCGCCCTGATGGCGCACGCGGACTGGATCATCGACGTGGGGCCCGGAGCCGGGCACGACGGAGGGACGATCGTCTTCGAGGGGACTCCGGTCGGGCTCGCGGCGGCGGACACGCTGACCGGACGCGCCCTCGCCGAGTACGCGCGCTGACGCGTCCGCAGCCGCGACGCTCGCGGGTCAGCGCGAGAACGGGCCGGACAGGGCCGCCCACTGCAGGAGCATGATCGTCTTCGCGTCGACGATCTGCACGCCGATCTGGGTCAGCGCCTCGTCGAACGAGAGCTCGAGGACCTCGATGTCCTCGCCCTCGTCGGCGAGTCCCGCGAACGCTCCGCTGCGGGTGCCCGCGCGGTAGCGCCCGGCGTAGAAGTGCAGCTTCTCGGTGACCGAGCCGGGGCTCATGAACGCGTCGAACACGTGCTCGAGCCGGCCGACCTCGAGTCCGGTCTCCTCGGACGCCTCGCGGCGGGCGCCCTCCTCGGGCCCGTCCTCGTCCAGGAGACCGGCGGGCACTTCGAGGAGCATCCCGTCGAGGTCGCCGTTCACGTACGCGGGGTAGCGGAACTGCCGGATCAGGACGACGGTGCGCGCTTCGGCGTCGTAGAGCAGGACCGCCGCGCCGTTCCCCCGGTCGTAGGTCTCGCGCTGCTCGCTCGTCCAGCTGCCGTCGCGGTGCCGGTAGTCGAAGCGGGTGGTGCGGAGGACGTACCAGTCGCTCGAGAGGAGGGTGACCTCCTTCACGACGACGTCGGGGTTCCCGACGAGGTCGAGCCCGTCCCTGTCGAGTCCGGTGCGGCCCCGCCGGTCGGGCTCGCCTATTCCGGCGGTCACGCGCGTGCTCCCGTGTGCGTCATTCCTCAGCGGAAGTTGACGAACTGGAGGTCGAGCTCGAGGTCGGCTCCGCGCAGGAGCGCCATGGTCGCCTGGAGGTCGTCGCGGCTCTTCGAGGAGACGCGGAGCTCGTCGCCCTGGATCTGCGACTTGACCGACTTCGGCGCCTCGTCGCGGATGAGCTTGTTGATCTTCTTCGCGTGCTCCTGGTCGATGCCCTCCTTGAGGGTGGCCTCGATCCGGTACTCCTTGCCGGACGCGAAGGGCTCGCCCGCGTCGAGGCTCTTGAGGCTGATGCCGCGCTTGATCAGCTTCGACTGGAAGACGTCGAGGATGGCGTTCGCCCGTTCCTCGGTGTTGGCCTTGATCAGGATCTTCTCGCCGCTCCAGGCGATCGAGGCGCCGACGTTCTTGAAGTCGTAGCGCTGCTCGACCTCCTTGTGGGCCTGGTTCAGGGCGTTGTCCGCCTCCATCTTGTCGATCTTGCTGACGACGTCGAACGTTGAATCTGCCATGGCTCCGAGTTTAGCTTTCAGGCGTGGCGGAGCCCGGCCCCAGGCGCGGCTGGTACTTCTGAGGAGTGCGCCGCGTCCCCGTTCTCGTCCTCGTCCCGCTCGCCGGGCTCCTCCTGGCCGGCTGCGGCCAGCGGCCGCCCGCGCTGACGGTCGAGGAGGGCCTGTCCACCGTGCCTCCCGCGGCGACCGCTCCCGTCGCGGCGGACCCCGTCGTGCTGGAGGATCCCGAGCAGGCCGCGGCGACGCCGGTGCGACTGCTCGCCGACGAGGCGTGGCTGGGCACGGCGTCCGAGGGGAGCGGCATCCCGCTGCGCGCGCTCACCGCCTACGCGGGCACAGCCCTCCTCACGGCGTCGGTCGACCCCGACTGCCGGTTGGACTGGGCGACCCTGGCCGGCATCGGCTACGTCGAGAGCAGGCACGGCACGATCGACGGCGGCGAGCTGGGCGAGGACGGGCGGCCGACGGAGCCGATCTACGGTCCGCGCCTGGACGGAACGCGCTTCGACCGGGTCCCCGACAACGACGGCGGGGCTCTGGACGGCGACGCCGAGGTCGACCGGGCGATGGGTCCGCTGCAGATCATCCCGGCGACGTGGATGGCGTGGGCGTCGAGCGGGTGGGATCCGCAGAACGTGGACCAGCAGGCGGTGACCGCCGCCCGGTACCTCTGCGACGCTGGCGGCGACCTCTCGACGGAGTCGGGATGGCGGGCGGCGATCGCGGCCTACAACCCGGCCGGGAGCTACGCGGGGAAGGTCGCGGAGGCGGCGTCCCGCTACGCGGCGGAGGCGGACTGAGGCCGCGCGGCATCGATTTCCGATCCGCCGGTCGCGTGGGTATCCTTGCTGAGCGCCTCCGGTTGTGAACACGCGGTCGGGTGCGCCACGGCGAGTTACCCTAGCGGCCAAAGGGATCTGACTGTAAATCAGACGGCGTAGCCTTCGGGGGTTCGAATCCCTCACTCGCCACCGAGCAGGAACACCCGGCAGACGCCCCGGCATCACGAGATGCGCGGGGCGTTCCGCATGTCGGGGGATCGCCTTTCCAGCGGAGTGCCTTTCCGGGGGAGCACCGGTCCGGCGGATCGCCGGGCCCGGCCTCTTCGTCCCGTCGAACCCCGCACGCCGTCGGCCCGGCCTACGCGGTCGCCCGGCCTGCGCGGTCGGCCGGCCCGCGCCGTCGCCTCAGCCCCGCGCCTCCTGCTCCAGGAACCCCGCGAGGGAGAGCGGCGGCCGTCCGGTCAGCCGCTCGACGTCGGACGAGACGTGCTCCAGCTGTCCGGCGGCGATCGCGGAGTAGGTGCTGACCCAGGCGTCCAGCTGCCAGTCCGGTGCGTTCCAGCGGCGGCGTGACGCGTACGCCTCCTCGAGGGTCTCGTCGACGTACACGGCGGGGCGGCCCGCCGCCGTCAGGGTCGCCGCGACCTCATCGAGGGTGAGGGCCTCGGGCCCGGTCAGCTCGTAGGCGGCTCCGCGGTGCTCGGAGGGGGAGCGGAGGACAGCCGCGGCCGAGCGGGCCACGTCCTCGCGCGCGACGACGGCGGCACGGCCCGATCCCGCGGGTCCGCGGATCGCGCCGTCGTCGCCGAGCATCGCGGGCAGGAAGTCGAGGTAGAGGTTGTCGCGGAGGAACGTCCAGCCCATGCCCGAGCGGCGGATCGCGTCCTCGGTGGCCGCGTGGTCTCGGGCGAGGGTGAAGACCGCGTCGGGTGCGGCTCCGGCGAAGGAGGTGTAGACGACGTGCTCGACACCCGCGGCGGCGGCTGCGTCGACGAATGCGAGGTGCTCGGCGCGGCGCTCCTCGTTCTCGGAGGCGGAGACCATCAGGAGGAGGCGCACGCCCTCGAGCGAGTCGCCCGCGTCGGCGAAGGAGGAGCGCACCACCTCGGCCCCGGGGAGCTCGGGCGCGCGGGACGGGTCGCGGACCAGCAGGCGGAGGGCGTGACCGGCGTCGGCGAGCTCGCGCGCGACGCGGCCGCCGACGGCTCCGGTGGCTCCGGTGAGGGCGATAGGGGTGCTCATCCCCCCATGATGGGCCCGATCCCTAGGCTGGGGCCATGAGCGACAACGCACCCCTCCTCGCCATCGCCCGCTCGATCGCCGTCGAGGCGGCGCACCTCGCCCGCCAGCGGCGGCAGGACGGTGTCGAGATCGCCGCGTCGAAGTCGTCCCCGGAGGACGTGGTGACGGCCGCGGACCGGGAGGTCGAGGAGCTGATCCGCCGGCGCCTGGCCGAGGCGCGACCGGACGACGGCTTCCTCGGCGAGGAGTCGGGGTCGGGGGGCGGCACGAGCGGGCTGACCTGGGTCGTCGATCCGATCGACGGGACCGTCAACTACCTCTACGGCATCCCCTCCTACGCGGTCAGCATCGCTGTGGTGGAGGGGGAGCCGGATCCCGCGACCTGGACCGCGCTCGCCGGCGCGGTCGTGAACGGAGCCACGGGCGAGGTGACCACGGCCAGCCGAGGCGGGGGAGCCGAGCGGGACGGAGTCGCGCTGCAGGTCTCGGCTCCCTCCTCCCTCTCGCTCGCGCTGGTGGGCACCGAGCACAGGTCGAGCGCCGCCGAGCCGATGCGGCGGATGTCGCGGACCGAGCCCAGGAGCTCCTGCACCACGGCGCCCTGGCGCATCCGGCGGCCCGCGTCGTAGCCGAAGCCGGTGCCCACCAGCGCGAGCGAGAGGGAGGAGGGAGCCGAGACCTGCAGCGCGACTCCGTCCCGCTCGGCTCCCCCGCCTCGGCTGGCCGTGGTCACCT
>NZ_PSUC01000180.1:0-3149 GCF_002931635.1 Rathayibacter sp. AY2B7
GGCCCCCCTCCGCCCGGCCCGGGGTCGCATCAGGAGGCGAGCAGCGCCTCGGTCTCGCGGCGCAGCTCGAGCGCCTCGGCGAGGGACTCGTCGATGATGACGTCGTCCCAGCCGACCGTCGCGCCCTGCGCGATGTCGTTGCGCAGCTCGACGTGGTGGGCGAGCGCGACGGGGAGGGCGCCGGTGGCGACCGAGTGCTTCGCGGAGACGAGCTTGCCGTAGACGGTGAAGCCGCCCTCGCCGTCGAGGAACTCGCCGGCCTTGAGGTCCTTCTTGGCCGTCGCGACCACGTCGCCGTAGAAGCCCTCGGGGTGGCCGGTCGAGATGCCGCGCAGGGCGGCGTTGGCGATCGACATGTTCAGCTCGAGGCCGACGTAGTGGTACGGGCGGTAGAGCGCCGCGTACTGCTTGGTCGGGTCCGGGTGCCACGGGTACTCGTCGAAGCAGGTCGACACGTAGGGGTTGGTCGCCTTGACGACGACGTAGACGCCCTCCTGGGTGTTGTGCGGGATGAGCGCGCCGTCGCGGGTGACGCTCGACATCACGTCGACGGTGCCCTCGTGGTCGAGCGCTCCGCCGATCGAGCGGGGGCGGCTGATCGTGGCGATCTCCTCGACGTCGCCCGGGGTGAAGGTGAGGCCGGCGTCGGAGGGGACGAGCCCGGCCGCGTTGGCGACGGCGGCCATCTCGATGGCGGCCTTGGTGCCGTCGCGGAACGAGGTGTGCATGTAGGGGTTGAGCTGGCCGGAGTCGGTGAGCTCCTTGCTGAACTCCCAGTTCTCCCAGACGTTGTCGGGGTTCATCTGGTGGTAATGCTCGAGGTACTTGGCGCCCTTGCCGGCGCAGACGACGTCGAAGCCGCTGGTGCGGGCCCAGTCGACGAGCTCCATGATGAGGGCCGGCTGGTCGCCGTAGGCCATCGAGTAGACGATGCCCGCCTTCTCCGCCCGCTTGGCGAGCGCCGGTCCGGCGAGGGCGTCGGCCTCGACGGTGACCATGATGATGTGCTTGCCGGTCTCGATCGCGCGGAGGGCGTGGTGCACGCCGACGATGGGGTTGCCGGTCGCCTCGACGATGACGTCGATGTCGTGCTCGAAGAGGACGGCCGCGTTGTCGACGATGGTGGTGGTGCGGTTGGCGAGCGCCTCGGGGATGTCGGCAGCCATCGCCTCGGCGGGCCAGTCGACCAGCTCGAAGGCGCCGCGGGCCCGGGCCACGTTCACGTCGGCGATGGCGACCACGTGGACGCCGGGGATGTTGCGCGCCTGCGAGAGGTACATGGTGCCGTAGCGGCCGGCGCCGATCAGCCCGACGCGGATGGGGCGGCCCTCGCGTTCGCGATCGCCGAGGAGTTTGTACAGGTTCACGTTGACCTCTCTGGTCCGGTGGCGCACGGACGCGGAGAGCCGCCGGTGAGGGCGGTGGACGTCGTCGTCGTGCGCAGTCTTCTTCGGAGGAATTCTGCTGACCGGTCGGGGTGGAACCGGTACCAGTTTTGTACCAGCGCCCGTTAGGCTGTGTCAACAGCAGTTCGCATCGCGGCGTTCGACGAGGACCCCGCCAGCCCCCGGGAGGACCCGTGCAGAAAGCTCCGACGATCCGCGATGTCGCCCGCACCGCGGGCGTCTCGGTCTCGGTCGTCTCCCGCGTGCTCAACGACGGCACCGGCCCGGTCGCGGTCGACACGCGGCGCCGCGTGGTCGAGGCGATCGACGAGCTCGGCTTCCGCCCCCGCGCCGCCGCCCGCGAGCTCAGCCAGGGGCAGGCCCTCGCGATCGGCCTGGTCCTGCCCGACCTCACCAACCCGTTCTTCGCCCGCCTCGCCGACAAGGTGGTCTGGGAGGCGCGCGCCCGCGGGGCCCAGGTGCTCCTGGTCACCACGC
This sequence comes from Rathayibacter sp. AY2B7, assembly GCF_002931635.1. Taxonomy (NCBI): domain Bacteria; kingdom Bacillati; phylum Actinomycetota; class Actinomycetes; order Micrococcales; family Microbacteriaceae; genus Rathayibacter; species Rathayibacter sp. AY2B7. The sequence continues at coordinate 1,884 of NZ_PSUC01000180.1, forward strand.
AGGAGGACTCCCACGTCGAGGGCGAGTCGCTCACGAGCCTGCTCGACCGCTCCGTCGGGGGCGTGATCGCCACCCCCTCCGGCGACAACCTCGAGAAGTGGTCGCGCCTGCGCCGCGCCGGGGTCGACGTGGTCTTCGTCGACCGCACCACGCCCGGGCTCGACGACGTCGACGTCGTGAGCATCGGCAACTCCGCCTCCGCCGCGCGGGCCACCGACCACCTGATCGCGCTCGGCCACACCCGGATCGCGATCCTCTCCGGACCCGCGCACACCTCCACCGGCCAGGCCCGCGTCGCCGGGTACCGCGCCTCCCTCACCTCGGCCGGCCTGCCGCTGGACTCCACGCTCGTGCGCGACGTGCCCTTCCGCGGCGACGTCGGCGGCGAGGCGGTCGCCGCCCTCCTCGCGCTGCCGGAGCCGCCGACCGCGCTCGTCGTCGCCAACACCGCGCAGGTGCGCAGCGCCGTGCACCGGCTCTTCCAGCTCGGCATCCGGATCCCGGAGGCCCTCTCGGTCGTCGTGTTCGACGACAACCCGTGGAGCGAGCTGGTCACCCCGCCGCTCAGCGTCGTCCGCCAGCCGATCGACATGCTCGCCCGTCACAGCGTCGAGCTCGTCCTCGCCCGCATGCAGGGCCGCCTCCCCGAGGCCCCGCAGCACATCGAGGTGCAGGCCGACCTCGTCATCCGCTCCAGCTGCGCCGCACCCCCGCGGCGCTGATCCTCTCCCCCTCCGAAAGGCACGCCATGTCCGATCCCGTCGTCGTCACCGCGATCTTCACTCCCGCCGAGGGGCAGCGCGACGCGCTCGTCGCCGCCCTCTCCACCGCCATCGCGGAGGTGCACGAGGAGGAGGGCTGCGAGCTCTACGCGATCCACGACTCGCCCGACGGCACCATCGTCATGCTGGAGAAGTGGACGAGCGGCGATCTGCTCGACGCGCACGGCGCCGGCGAGCCGGTCGTCCGCCTCAACGCGGCGATCCGCGGACTCGTCGCCCACCCGCCCGTCGTGACGCGGCTCGTCCCGATCCCGGCCGGCACCTCGCAGCAGGGCGAGCTCTAGCACCCGGGGGCGGGGCCGCTCCGGATCCGGATCGCGCGCCTCCCGCCGGAAACGCGCGCGAAACAGAGGAGGCCTACGGTCGGGAGCGACCCCGCCGCCCCGGCCGCTCCCTGGAGGATCCGCGTCACGACGGGCGGGTGGGCGACGAGTCCGCGGATCGCCGCGTTGAGGCGGACGACCGGCTCGCCGGCGCCGTGCGC
>NZ_PSUC01000181.1:0-3127 GCF_002931635.1 Rathayibacter sp. AY2B7
GCGCGCCGACCGCGACGAGCGAGGGGGCGAGCGCGGGCAGGAATCCCGCGACGGCGAGGGCCAGCGCGAGCACGAGGCCGCCGGCGATCCGCTCGGTCGGAGTGACCCCGGTGAGCCCGAGCAGCAGATGGAGGGCGGCGAGCAGCGCCCCGGCGATCGGCAGGGCCGCCGGTCGGTCGAGGAGGGCGCGCATGAGGACCACGCTACGGGTCCGCGCGCCCGGGGGCGTCGTCCTGGAGGGTGACCGCGGTCGTCCTCCGGCGTCAGAAGCCCAGGCGCCCCAGCAGCTTCGGGTCGCGCTGCCACTCCTTGGCGACCTTCACCCGGATGGAGAGGAACACGCGGCGGCCCAGCAGGCGCTCGATCTGCTCGCGGGAGACGGCTCCCACCTCGCGCAGGCGCTGGCCGCCCTTGCCGATGATGATGCCCTTCTGGCTGTCGCGCTCCACGAAGACGTTGGCGTAGATGTCGATCAGCGAGCCGTCCTCGCGCTCGACCATGTCGTCGAGTGTCACGGCGAGGGAGTGCGGCAGCTCGTCCGAGACGCCCTCGAGGGCGGCCTCGCGGATGAACTCGGCGATCCGCGAGGACAGGTCCTCGTCGGTCACCGCCTCCTCCGGGTAGAGGGCGGGCGAGACGGGCATCAGGCGCAGGAGCTCGACGGCCAGGACGTCCAGCTGCTCCTCGGTCACGGCCGAGATCGGCACGATCGTGTCCCACTCGCGCAGCTCCGAGACGGCGAGCAGCTGCTTCGCCACGGACTTCTTCGAGGAGAGGTCCACCTTCGAGACGATCGCGACCTTCCGGGCGCGCGGGAAGGAGTCGAGCTGCTCGTTGATGAAGCGGTCTCCCGGGCCGATCGGCTCGTCCGCGGGGAACAGCATCCCGATGACGTCGACGTCGCCGAGGGTCGAGGTGACGAGCGAGTTCAGCCGCTCTCCGAGGAGCGTGCGCGGCCGGTGGATGCCGGGGGTGTCGACGACGATCAGCTGGCCGTCGGTGCGGTGCACCACGCCGCGGATAGCGCGCCGCGTGGTCTGGGGCTTCGAGCTCGTGATGGCGATCTTCTCGCCGACGAGGGCGTTCGTGAGCGTCGACTTGCCCACGTTCGGGCGGCCGACGAAGGACACGAAGCCCGCCCGGTAGGGAGCGGCGGCGGGAGTGGTGTCGGTCATCGTGCGTCCTCGTGCTGATCGCCCGTGGCTCCGCGGGTGGGAGCCGTGCTCGGGCTGGGGGTGGTGGTGCCGCCGTCCGCGATGATCGCGACGGGGCCGGTGCCGGGCTCGCCGGCGGTGTCCAGATCGGGATCGCGGCGGACGATCACCGTGGAGATGGTCCCACGGCGCGGGTCCGCCTGCTCGGCCGCGAGCAGCACTCCGCCGATCCGCGCCGTCGCGCCGCGCTCGGGGAGGCGCCCGTAGGCCTTGGTCAGCAGTCCGCCGACCGAGTCGACGTCGTCGTCCTCGAGGTCGAGCTCGAACAGCTCGCCGAGCTCGTCCACCGGCAGGCGCGCCGAGACGCGGTAGACCCCGGGCGCCGTCTCCTCGAAGAGGTCGACCTCGCGGTCGTACTCGTCGGAGATGTCGCCGACGAGCTCCTCGATGAGGTCCTCCAGCGTCACCAGGCCCGCGATGCCGCCGTACTCGTCGACCACCATCGCGAGGTGGTTGGACTCGAGCTGCATCTGGCGGAGCAGCTCGTCGGCCTTCTTCGACTCGGGCACGAACAGCGCGGGGCGCGCGAGATCGGCGACCGTGTCGTCGTCGTCCGGCCGCTCGTAGGTGTGCCGGGCCACGTCGCGCAGGTAGAGCACGCCGAGGACGTCGTCGACGCCGTCGCCGATGACGGGGAGCCGGGAGATGCCGCGGCTCAGCAGGAGCCCCATGCCGGCGCCGACGGAGGAGGTCGCCTCGATCGTCACCATGTCGGTGCGGGGCACCATCACCTCGCGGACGAAGGTGTCGTTGAACTCGAAGATCGAGTGGATCAGCTCGCGGTCGTCCTGCTCGAGCACGTCCTGCTCGGTCGCCTCGTCGACCATGCTGAGCAGCTGCTCCTCGGAGGAGAACCCCGCCGAGCGCCCGGTCCCCGGGGTCACCCGGTTGCCGAGGGCCACGAGCCCGTGCGCGACCGGGCCCAGCGCGAGCCGGAGAACGTGCACGAGGGAGGCGCTGGTGGACAGGACCGCGCGGGCGTTGGCGCGCCCGACGCTGCGGGGGCTGGAGCCGACCAGGACGAACGAGACCGCCGCCATGATCAGGACCGCCAGCAGGAGCGCGAGCCAGAGCTGCGGGACCTCGACGACCAGCACCGTGGTGACGAACACCGCGGCCGTCGTCTCGGCCGCGATCCGCGAGAAGTTGACGACGTTGACGTGGGCGCTCATGTCGCCCGCGATCGCGCGGAGAGCGCGGGCGCTGCGGGAGTGCTGGGCCATGTCGAGCAGGTCGCTGCGCGAGAGGACGCCGAGTGCGGCGTCGGTCGCGGCGAACCAGCCGCCGACGGCGACGAGCGCGAGGGCGGCGATGAGGAGCTGGAGAGTGGGCAAGGCGCGCTCTAGCGGCGTCGCTCGCTGATGTGGAAGCCGACCAGGATGTCGCGCTGGATGCCGAACATCTCGCGCTCCTCCTCCGGCTCGGCGTGATCGAAGCCGAGCAGGTGCAGGAGCCCGTGGGCGGTCAGCAGCTGCAGCTCGTCGAGCACGGAGTGGCCGGCCGACTCGGCCTGGGACTGCGCGACCTGCGGGCAGAGCACGATGTCACCGAGGAGCCCCGCGGGGGTCTGCTCGTCCTCGGTCCCGGGACGCAGCTCGTCCATCGGGAAGCTGAGCACGTCGGTCGGCCCCGGCTCGTCCATCCACTGCACGTGCAGCTGCTCCATCGCGCCCTCGTCGACCAGCACGATCGCGAGCTCGGCGTCGGGGTGCACGTGGAGCGAGTCGAGCGCGTAGCCGGCGAGGCGCAGCAGGGCGGCCTCGTCGACGGGGACGCTCGACTCGTTGTTGATCTCGATGCTCACGGGGGCGGGTCTTCCTTCGGTTCGGGAGCGGCTGGGCTACCTGCCCGGCTCGCTCACCGACAAGATCGACCCGTACCTGCGCCCGCTCTACGACGCGCTGAACGAGATG
>NZ_PSUC01000182.1:0-2973 GCF_002931635.1 Rathayibacter sp. AY2B7
CGATCGAGGAGGGCCCGCCGGAGCCGCGCGGGATCGACCCGCCAGAAGGTGTGCACGCGCCCGTCGATCAGCACCACCGGGATCTCCTCGACGAAGCGCTCGTGCAGCTCGGGATCGTCGAGGATCGACACCTCCGAGACGGCGACCGACACCTCGCCGCCCAGATCGGCGACCACCTGCTCGACCACGGTCCGCGCGTCGTCGCAGAGATGACAGCCCGGCTTGCCCACGAGCGTCAGCTCCACGTCCACCATGCGGTCAGTGTACGGCGGCCCCGGCGACGGGCGCCGAGACGGCGAGCGCCGCCGGGATCATCTCCCGAACGCAGACGAGCGCCCGACCCCGGAAGGGCGGACGCTCGAGTGGGAAGAGGCGCGAGCCTACTTCTTGTTGCGACGCTGGTGGCGAGTCTTGCGAAGCAGCTTGCGGTGCTTCTTCTTCGCCATACGCTTGCGACGCTTCTTGATGACAGAACCCACGAAGACCTCACAACGTTCAGGGGGTCGACCGCCCGACGGGCGGCCGCTTACGAAAAACTGGCTCCCGCGAGCTTACACGACCCGGGGCTCCACCGGTTCCGGCTCCTCGGCGCCCCTCACTTGCGGATGCGCAGCGCCTCCGCGACCTTCGTCGCTCCCTCGCTGACGCCCCGCTGGATGTCCTGCACCACGGTGCTGACCTGGTGGGTGCGCTCGGCGAGCGCCCGACCCAGCGACTCCGCCCGGGCCGCGGTCGGAGCGTCGAGCAGGGCGCCGGCCGCCTCGTCCTCGGCGAGGAAGGGCAGCAGCCAGTCCTCGACCTCCGCCAGCGGCGCGTACTCGAGCGCGTAGAAGCGGTGCTGTCCGCTCTCGCGCACCGTGACGAGGCCGGTCTCGCGCAGCACCTTGAGGTGCTTGGAGACGGTCGGCTGGCTCAGCTCGAGGCGCGCCACGATCCGCGACACGCTCATGCCCTCGGCCGAGCCGTCCCGCCGCTGCTCGAGCAGCAGGGCGAGGATGTCCCGGCGGGTCCCGTCCGCGATCACCCCGAAGATGTCAGCCATGCGCCCAGGCTAGTCAGCGCCCCGGGGGCCCGGCACCGAGCGGGTAGCATGGCCGCGATCGAGTGGAGGATCCGCCGTGGTGGTTCGGCAGCAGTTCCGCAGCCCCGTGGGCGTCTCGCCCGTCTCCCCCTGGTCGGGGTTCGAGCGGGCCCGCGACCTCATCGACGACTTCGCCGGACGCTCGCCGTCCCGCTTCGCGATCCTCATCTTCTCGGCGCTCGTGCTCGTGTTCACCCTGCTGTTCTCGCTGCCGGTGTCGAGCACCACGGGCACCGTCACTCCGCTGCACGACGCCTTCTTCACCGCGATGTCGGTGATCTGCGTGACCGGCCTCGCGACGGTCGACATGGCGACGCACTGGTCGGCGTTCGGCCACTCGATCATCTTCGTCGGCGTGAACATCGGCGCTCTGGGAGTGCTGACGCTCGCCTCGATCATGGGCCTGGCGATCTCGCGCCGCCTCGGGCTCCGGGCGAAGCTCATGGTCGCCAGCGACTCGAATCCGCTGCGGATCCACTCCGGCCCCGTCGCCGAGGGCCAGGCCGTCCGCCTGGGCGAGATCGGCGGACTGCTCGCCACCGTCGCGATCAGCGCCGCCGCGATCGAGATCATCGTCGCGCTCCTGCTGTTCCCGCGGATGCTGATCGACGGGATCCCGATCGGCGAGGCCGTCTGGCACTCCTTCTACTATTCCGCGATGGCGTTCACGAACACCGGCTTCGCCCCGAACGCCGCGGGCCTCACCCCGTTCGAGGACGACTACTGGTTCCTCGGCATCCTGATGCTCGGCGTCTTCCTCGGCTCGATCGGCTTCCCCGTCATCTACGCCTTCTCCCGCGGCTGGCGGCGCCCGCGCAAGTGGTCGGTGCACGTGAAGCTGACGCTGGTCACCTCCGTGATCCTGCTCGTCGCCGGGGCGGTCCTCTACATCGTGCTCGAGTTCGACAATCCGAGGACCTTCGGCAGCCTCGATGCGGGAGACACCGTCTTCCAGTCCTTCTTCCTCTCGACGATGACGCGGTCGGGCGGCTTCTCGACGATCTCGATCCCCGACCTCAACGGCTCGAGCCTGCTCGTGACGGACATGCTGATGTTCATCGGCGGAGGATCGGCCTCCACGGCCGGCGGGATCAAGGTCACGACCCTCGCGATCCTGTTCCTCGCCGCCTTCGCCGAGGCCCGCGGCAACAACGACATGGAGGCGTTCGGCCGCCGGATCCCGAACGACGTCCTGCGCCTGGCCGTCTCGGTCGTGCTGTGGGGCGCGACGACGGTCGCCGTGTCGAGCGTCCTGATCCTGCACATCACCAAGGCCTCGCTCGACCACGTGCTCTTCGACGTGATCTCGGCCTTCGCCACCTCCGGGCTCTCGACGGGGCTCACCGCGGAGCTGCCGCCGTCCGGGGTCTACATCCTGGCGCTGACGATGTTCATGGGGCGCGTTGGTACCGTGACTCTCGCCGCCGCGCTCGCCGCGAGCCAGCGGAGGCAGTTGTTCAGACGACCGGAAGAGAGGCCCATCGTTGGTTGACCGCATCAGGTACGACGCCCCGGTGCTGGTGATCGGCCTCGGGCGCTTCGGAGCCGCCACGGCCGGCCAGCTCGACCGCCTCGACCGCGAGGTCCTCGCCATCGACGCCGACGCCGGTCTCGTGCAGAAGTGGTCGGAGAGGGTCACCCACGCGGTGCAGGCCGACGCCCGCTCGCTCGACGCCCTCGCGCAGATCGGCGCGCAGGACTTCCAGGTCGCCGTCGTCGCGGTCGGCTCCTCCATCGAGGCGTCCGTGCTGATCACCGCGAACCTCGTCGACCTCAAGATCCCGCAGATCTGGGCGAAGGCGATCTCGCGCTCGCACGGCAAGATCCTCGAGAGGATCGGCGCGAACCACGTGATCTACCCCGAGGCGGAGGCGGGCGAGCGCGTCGCGCAC
>NZ_PSUC01000183.1:0-2926 GCF_002931635.1 Rathayibacter sp. AY2B7
GGCGTCCGCCACAGGGGCCGCCTTCCGCAGCCAGCCCAGGTCCCCGGCGTCCGTGTTCATCGCGACGACCTCGGGCCGCCCCGCGCCGTAGCGGATGATCGACACCGACGCCGGTCCGACGCTCAGCCTCTGGAAGAGGTCGAGGTGCATGCCGAGCGCGTCCGCGAGGATCGCCTTGATCGTGTCGCCGTGGCTGACCGCCGCCCACACCGCGCCGGCCCCGTGCTCCTCCGCCACCGCCGCGTCATGCCGGCGGATCGCCGACACGGCCCGGGCCTGCATCGCGAGCATCCCCTCGCCGCCGGGGAACACCACCGCGGAGGGCTGGTTCTGCACCGTCGCCCAGAGCGGCTCCGTCGCGAGATCCCGCAGCGAGCGCCCCGACCAGTCGCCGTAGTCGCACTCGGTGATGCCCTTGTCGATCACCGTCGCCGGCGATCCCGTCTGCCGCTCGAGGACGAAGCGCGTGGTCTGCCGGCACCGCTCGAGCGGGCTCGACACCACGGTCGCGAGCTCGACCGCCGCCAGCCGCTCCCCGGTGCGCGCCGCCTGCGTGCGTCCGACGTCGTCGAGCCGCACTCCGGCGGTGCGTCCGGCGAGGATCCCCGCGGTGTTCGCGGTGGTGCGTCCGTGCCGGACGAGGAGGAGCGTGGGCATGGGGCCAGCGTAGGCGGCCGTGCTCCGCCCCGCCCCGTCGAGCCGCCGGGGCCGCGCCGGTGCGTTCAGCGCGACTCCATCGCGGGACGGATGCCCCGACCGCAGCGCCTGCCTAGGGTGGAGAAGCGGCCGCCCACCGCGGCCCGGAAGGGACACACATGGACGGGACGACGCCCCCCGGCATTCCCCAGGACGGCACGGACACCGAGAGCCCCGCCGCGCGCACCGCCGCCGACGGCACCGACTCCGCGCACACCGACTCCGCGCACACCGACTCCGCGACCCCCGCGTGGGCCGCCCCCGAGGCCTCCGGCCGCCACGGCGAGGTCGCTCTGCGGATCCGCGGCCTCCGCAAGCGCTTCGGCGACAAGGAGGCCGTGAAGGACATCGACCTCGATGTCCCCGCCGGCTCCTTCTTCGGGCTCGTCGGCCCCAACGGCGCGGGCAAGACGACGACCCTCTCGATGGCCACGGCCCTGCTCCGCCCCGACAGCGGCGTCGTCACGATCCACGAGGTCGACGTCTGGAAGGACACCCTCGAGGCGAAGCGGCTGATCGGCGTCCTCGCCGACGGCGTCAAGCTGTTCGACCGCCTCACCGGTCTCCAGCTCGTCACCTACTACGGCCTGCTCTGCGGGCTCGAGCGCTCCGTCGTCGTCGAGCGGACCGACGACCTCCTCGCCCTGCTCGGCCTCGATCCGGCCGACCGCACGCTCGTCGTGGACTACTCCGCGGGCATGACCAAGAAGATCGCGCTCGCCTGCGCGCTCGTGCGCGCCCCGCGCCTCCTGGTGCTCGACGAGCCGTTCGAGTCGGTCGACCCGGTCTCGGCGGCGAACATCCGCGACATCCTCACCGGCTTCGTCGCGTCGGGCGGCACGGTCATCGTCTCGTCCCACTCCATGGACCTCGTCGAGCGGATGTGCGACCGGGTCGCCGTCATCGCCGACGGCCGCGTGCTCGCCTCCGGCACCCTCGAGGAGGTCCGCGCCGGCTCCAGCCTCGAGGAGCGCTTCGTCGAGCTGGTCGGCGGCCGCACCCACCAGGAGGGACCGGCATGGTTGCGCATCTCCTGAGGCTGCGGCTGCTCCTGCTCCGCAACTCGCTGACGCGGAACGTGTGGCAGCTGATCGGCGTGATCCTCGGCGGTCTGTACGCGATCGCGGTGCTCGGCCTGGTCGCGGCCGGCCTGGTCGCGCTCGGAGGCACGGACCCGGCGTTCGCGAACGTCGCGATCGTCCTCGGCGGCTCCGCTCTGATCCTCGGCTGGGTGCTCGGGCCGATCTTCCTGTCCGGCTCCGACCAGAGCCTCGACCTGCCCACCCTCGCGACCTTCCCGATCCCGCTGCGGACCCTCCTCCTCGGGCTCGCCGCCGCGGGCCTCGCGGGCATCCCCGGCGTGGTGACCACGCTCGGGGCGCTCGCCTCCGCCGCCGCCTGGTGGAGCCGTCCGATCGGCATCCTGCCCGGCCTCGTCGCCGCGGTGATCGGCGTCGCGACCTGCGTGGTCGCGTCCCGCCTGATCGGCGCGCTCACCACGGGCCTGGGCTCGAGCCGCCGCTACCGCGAGGTGATCGGCGGCGTCGTGCTCGTCGTCGTCATCCTGCTCGGACCGCTCTTCTTCGGCCTGACCAACGTGATCCGCGACGGCCTGGACGTCCTGCCCGTGATCGCGGGCGCCCTCGGCTGGTCGCCGCTCGGCGCGATCTGGGCCGTCCCCGGATCCGTCGTCGCGGGCGACTGGGTCGCCGCGATCGCGCGCCTGCTGATCGGGCTCGCGACGCTGGCCGTCCTCGTCTGGGCGTGGGCCCGGGCGCTGCGGCACGCGCTCTCGGAGCCCGCCGCGTCCGGCGCGCACTCCGCCTCCGGATCCGCGGGCCTCGGCCTGTTCGGGCGCTTCCCCGGCACCCCGACCGGCGCCGTCGCCGCGCGTGCCCTCGGCTACTGGTGGCGCGACCCGCGCTACAGCCGCGGGCTCCTCGTCATCCCCGCCGTCGTCGTCCTCGCGGTGTTCTACTCCGCGATCGGCAGCGGCGGCGACACCTTCGTGCTGCTCTCGGCCGTGCTCGTCGGCCTGATCTTCGGCGTGACCCTCTGCGCCGACGTGTCGTACGACGGCACCGCCTGGGCGGCGCACGTCAGCTCCGGAGTGACGGGGTCGGCCGACCGCGCCGGTCGCGTCGTCGCCGCCGCGATCATCGGCATCCCTGCGGTGGTCGTCGTGGCGGTGGGCACCGCGCTGTACGCGGGACGCGCCGACGCGATCCCG
>NZ_PSUC01000184.1:0-2884 GCF_002931635.1 Rathayibacter sp. AY2B7
GGCCGGGGCTCCGTCGTGTCCGGCGGCCTCCGGTCGCCGCGGCACCCGCACGTCGCGAGCGCTTCTGCCGGTCTCTGTGGGCCTGCGGTCAGGCACGGTCGCCCGCAACGCGACGGACCCGCCGGAACACGAGGTTCCGACGGGCCCGACCGCGTCGTGCGGACCGCGGATCAGCGGGTGAGCGCCCGCGACAGCAGGTCGGCCTGCTCGGAGGCGTGCCGCTTGGCCGAGCCGGCCGCGGGGGAGGCCGCGGACGGCCGCGAGACCACGCGCATGGACCGGCCCAGCTTCGGAGCGACCTCGAGGGCCATGAACGGCCAGGCGCCCTGGTTCTCGGGCTCGTCCTGCACCCAGACGAGCTCCGCGTCCGGGTACCGCTCGGCGATGCCGCGCAGCTCCTCGATCGGCGCCGGGTAGTACTGCTCGACCCGCACCAGCGCGATGCCGTCGTCGGGCTTCTTCTCGAGCTCCGCCTTGAGGTCGTAGTGGACCTTGCCGGCGTGGAGCAGGACGCGCTTCACGGCGGAGGCGTCCTGGATCCGCGCGTCGTCGATCACCGGCTGGAAACGGCCCGAGGTGAAGTCCTCGACCGGGCTCGAGGCTCCGCGCAGGCGCAGCATCGCCTTCGGGGTGAAGACGATCAGCGGTCGGCGGGGCCGGGAGTAGGCCTGGCGGCGCAGCAGGTGGAAGTAGGACGCCGGCGTCGACGGTCGCGCGACGGTCATGTTCCGCTCCGCGCACATCTGCAGGTAGCGCTCGATCCGGGCCGACGAGTGGTCGGGGCCCTGGCCCTCGTAGCCGTGCGGGAGCAGGAGCACGAGCGACGAGCGCTGGCCCCACTTCTGCTCGGCGGAGGAGATGAACTCGTCGATCACGATCTGGGCGCCGTTCGCGAAGTCACCGAACTGCGCCTCCCACAGCACGAGCGAGTCGGGCCGCTCCACCGAGTAGCCGTACTCGAACGCCATCGCCGCGTACTCCGAGAGCAGCGAGTCGTAGATCCAGAGCCGGGCCTGCTGCTCGGACAGGTTCATCAGCGGCAGCCACTCCTGGCCGTTCTCGCGGTCGTGGAGGACCGCGTGGCGCTGGACGAAGGTCCCGCGGCGCGTGTCCTGGCCGACGAGGCGCACCGGGGTGTCCTCGAGGAGCAGGGAGCCGAGCGCGAGCAGCTCACCGAAGGCCCAGTCGATGGAGCCGGAGCGGCTCATCTCCTGGCGCTTCGCCAGCAGCTGCTGGAGCTTGGGGTGCACGGTGAAGCCCTCGGGCGGCGTCGTGAACGCGTCGCCGATGCGGGTCACGACCTCGGTCTTCACGCCGGTCACCTCGGGCTCGCCCGGGTAGTCCTCGCCCTGCTGCGCGTCGGGCAGCTCGAGGTCGGCCACGGAGTCGCCGTCGGCGGTGATCACGGGGATGGCGCCGGTCTGCGCGGCGTGGGTCTCGGCGAACGCACGCTCCAGGCGGTCCTGGAAGTCCTGGTGGGCGCGGTCGTACTCCTCCTCGGTGATGTCGCCGCGGCCGACGAGCGCCTCGGTGTACAGCTTGCGGACAGAGCGCTTGGCCTCGATCAGGCTGTACATCAGCGGCTGGGTCATCGAGGGGTCGTCGCCCTCGTTGTGCCCGCGCCGGCGGTAGCAGATCAGGTCGATGACCACGTCGCGGTGGAACCGCTGGCGGTACTCGAACGCGAGCTGCCCGACGTGGACGACCGCCTCGGGGTCGTCGCCGTTCACGTGGAAGATCGGCGCCTGGATCGTCTTCGCGCCGTCGGTCGAGTAGATCGAGGTGCGGGCCTCGTGAGGGGGAGTCGTGAACCCGACCTGGTTGTTGATGTTGATGTGGATCGTGCCGCCGGTGCGGTACGCGCGCAGCTGCGACATCTGCAGGGTCTCGACCACCACGCCCTGGCCCGCCATCGCGGCGTCGCCGTGGACGAGGATCGGCAGCGTGGTGAAGGTGCCGATGGGCTTGCGGTCCTGCTTGGCGCGGACGATGCCCTCCAGCACGCCGTTCACGGCCTCGAGGTGCGAGGGGTTCGCCGCCAGGTAGACCGGGATCTCCTCGCCCGCCGCGCCGCGGAAGGTCCCCTCGGTGCCGAGGTGGTACTTCACGTCTCCGGAGCCCTGGACCGTGCGCGGGTCCTGGGTGCCCTCGAACTCGCGGAAGATCTGGCCGTAGGTCTTGCCGGCGATGTTGGTCAGCACGTTCAGGCGGCCGCGGTGGGCCATGCCGATCGCGACCTCGTCGAGGTGCTCGTCGGCCGCGCCCTGCAGGACGGCGTCGAGCAGCGCGATGAGCGACTCCCCGCCCTCGAGCGAGAAGCGCTTCTGGCCCACGTACTTGGTCTGCAGGAAGGTCTCGAAGGCCTCGGCCTCGTTGAGCTTGCCCAGGATGCGCAGCTGCTCGTCGTGGCCCGGCTTCTCGTAGCCGCGCTCGAGCTTCTGCTGCATCCAGGCGCGCTGCTCCGGGTCCTGGATGTGCATGTACTCGACGCCGACCGTGCGGCAGTACGAGTCGCGGAGGATCCCGAGGATGTCGCGCAGCTTGAGCTGGCGCTTGCCGCCGAAGCCGTCCGTGACGAACTCGCGGTCGAGGTCCCAGAAGGTGAGGCCGTGGCTCTCGATGGCGAGATCGGGGTGCGAGCGCTGCACGTACTCCAGCGGGTCGACGTCGGCCATCAGATGCCCGCGGACGCGGAACGAGTTGATGAGCTCCTGCACGCGGGCGGTCTTGGAGACGCGCTCGGCGAGGTCGACGGCGATGTCCGTGGACCAGTGGATCGGGTCGTAGGGGATGCGCAGCGCGGCGAAGATGTCCTCGTAGAAGCCGCGGCCACCGAGCAGGAGCTCGTGCACGATCTTGAGGAACTCGCCCGAGCCGGCGCCCT
>NZ_PSUC01000185.1:0-2818 GCF_002931635.1 Rathayibacter sp. AY2B7
GCTCGGCGCGATCGCCGCCCGCAAGCGGGACCGGATGCCCGACATCGTCCTGCGGGTCCTCGCGATCCTCAGCTACGCGACCCCCGTCTTCTTCGCCGGGCTCCTGCTCAAGCTCGTCTTCGGCGTCGTCCTCGACGTGGTGCCCACGGCGGGCCGCTCGAGCACCGGGACGGAGCTGATGCTCACGTCGCTGCAGCAGCCGACCGGGCTCTTCCTCGTCGACGCGCTGCGCTCCGGGAGCAGCTCCGCGGTGACCGACGTGCTCGCCCACGCGGTCCTCCCGGGCCTCACGCTCGGCCTGCTCACCGCGGGCACCTTCCTCCGCCTCGTGCGCACCAACATGATCGGCACCCTGCAGGCGGGCTACGTCGAGGCCGGCCGCTCCCGCGGTGTCTCGGAGGGGAGGCTCGTCTCCCGCCACGCCTTCCGGCCCGCCCTCATCCCGATCATCACCGTCATCGGCATGCAGATCGCGATGCTCCTGGGCGGTGCGGTCCTCACCGAGACCACGTTCGAGTGGCGCGGGCTGGGCTTCATGCTCGGCCAGTACCTCGCCGCCCGCGACTTCGTCGCCGTGCAGGGGATCGTCGCGGTGCTCGCCATCATCGTCGCCGTCACCAACTTCGTGGTGGACGTCCTCGCCGCCCTGATCGATCCCCGAGTGAGGTTCTGACATGACGACCGTCTCCGCTCCGCCGCGTCCGCTGCGGGACCGCCTCCCCCTCGTCGCGCAGGTGCGCAGCAGCGCAGGGTCCCAGCGGGCGATGCTCCTGATCGGCCTCGCGCTGGTCGGCGCCCTCGTGATCGTCGCCGCGTGCGCGCCGCTGCTGGCCCCGTTCGGCTACGACCAGCTCGCCGTCGACGGCCGCAACTTCGGCGCGCAGCAGCCGCCCGGCGGGCAGCACCTGCTGGGCACCACGGTCGGCGGCTACGACGTCCTCTCGCGCACCCTGTGGGGAGCGCGGACCGCGGTCCAGGTGATCGCCCTGTCGCTCCTGACCTCGGTCGCGGCGGGCGTGCTGCTCGGCGCGGTGTCGGGCTACGTCGGCGGCTGGCTCGACCGGATCCTCGTGGTCGTCGCCGACGCCGTGTACGCCTTCCCGAGCCTCCTGCTCGCGATCGTCCTGTCGATCGTGATCTCGGGCGGCCAGTCGAGCCTGTGGGGCGGAGTCCTCGCCGCGGCGATGTCGATCACCGTCGTCTTCGTGCCGCAGTACTTCCGGGTGGTCAGGGCGGAGGTGCTCCGGGTCGTCTCCGAGTCCTTCGTGGAGTCGGCGCGCGTGATGGGCGCGCGGGACCGGCGGATCCTGATCCGCCACGTGCTCCGCAACTCCACCCGCACCCTGCCCGTGATCATCACGCTGAACGCCTCCGAGGCGATCATGACGCTCGCCGGCCTCGGCTTCCTCGGCTTCGGCATCGAGCCCACCTCCGCCGCCGAGTGGGGCTACGACCTCAACCGCTCGGTGCAGGACGTCACGAGCGGGATCTGGTGGACCTGCGTCGCTCCCGGCGCCGCGATCATGATCGTCGTGCTCGGGATCACCCTCGTCGGCGAGAGCCTCAACGACCTGTCCGACCCCCGCCTGCGCGTCCGCCGCCGCAGCCAGAGAAAGGCCCGGCCATGACCGCCGTACTGAGCATCCGCGACCTCCGCGTCGTCTTCGACACCGACCACGGCCCGGTCCAGGCGCTCGAGGGCGTCGACCTCGACGTCGCGCCGGGGGAGATCGTCGCCCTCGTGGGGGAGTCGGGCTCGGGCAAGACCGTCACCGGCAAGGCGGTCCTCGGGCTGCTGCCGGAGTCGGCCGTCGTCTCCGGCAGCATCCGCCTCCGCCACGGCGGGAGCGACGTCGAGATCGTCGGCGCCCCCGAGAAGACGATGCGGCGGCTGCGGGGAGCGGCGGCGGCGATGGTGTTCCAGGAGCCGTCGACCGCGCTCAACCCGGTCTTCACTGTGGGCTGGCAGATCGTCGAGGGGCTCCGCGCGCACACCTCCCTCGGCCGCCGCGAGGCGCGGGCCGAGGCCGTCCGGATCCTCCGGACCGTCGGGATCCCCGATCCCGAGCGGCGGATCGACGACTACCCGCACCAGTTCTCGGGCGGGCAGAAGCAGCGGATCGTGATCGCGATGGCGCTGATCCAGGGCGCCCCGCTGATCGTGGCCGACGAGCCGACGACCGCGCTGGACGTGACCGTGCAGGCCGAGATCCTCGAGCTCCTGCGCACGCTGCGGCGCGATCTCGGCGGGTCGATGCTCCTCATCACGCACAACATGGGGGTCGTCGCCGACCTGGCCGACCGCGTGATCGTGATGAACGGCGGCCGGATCGTCGAGACCGCGGACGTGCAGTCGCTGTTCTCCGCTCCGCAGCACGAGTACACCCGCTCGCTCCTGGCCGCGGTCCCGCGGATCGGCGCGCCCGGCGCTGCGGGGCCCGAGCCCGCTCCGGGAAGCGAGCCGCTCGTCGTGGCGGAGCGGCTCGAGATCGTCTACCCGGGGCGCCTGGGCAAGCCCTCCTTCACGGCGATCGCCGACCTCTCGCTGACGCTCGCCCCCGGCGAGGTCCTGGGCCTCGTGGGGGAGTCGGGCTCGGGCAAGACGACGCTCGCCCGGACGATCGCCGGGCTGGTCCCCGCGACCGGCGGCTCGCTCCGGGTCCTCGGCTCCGAGCTCGTCGGGCGCCGCGCCTCCCTCGGTGCCGCCGCGCGCGCCGACCTCGGCTTCGTCTTCCAGGATCCGGCGACCAGCTTCAACCCGTTCCTGACCATCGGCGAGTGCATCGCCGAGCCGTTCGTCATCCACGGGCGCGCGGAG
>NZ_PSUC01000186.1:0-2692 GCF_002931635.1 Rathayibacter sp. AY2B7
GGGGCCCGGCGGCGCGAGGCACGCAGACTCTCCCCGCGCTCGGGCCGCTCCCCGGCGAGCGCCGCGACGCGCGACCGCAGCTCCGGCGACGGCTCCGCCTCCTCCCAGCGGCCCAGCGCGCCGAGCCGGTCGACCACCGCGCCGAACGACGCGAGCTCGCGGTCGATCGAGGGGTCGGCGGCGCGCAGGCTCTCGAACTCCCGCGTCTCCTCGGCGGAGAGGTCGCCGGCGAGGGCCGCGGCGAGGAGCTCCTCGCGGCGGCCGCCGGGCTGGTCTCCGTCGGGCTGGTCTCGGTCGATCACGATCTCTCCTCGTCGGTGGGTCCGGCGCCCGCGAGGTGACCGCGGAGCGCTCGGAGAGCGTAGAAGGCGCGGCTGCGCAGGGTGGCGACCGGCACGCTCGTGGCGGCCGACAGCTCGGCGTAGGTCTCGCCGTTCAGGTGGACGGCGACGACGACCTGCCGGTGCTCGGCGGAGAGCCGCGCGAGCGCCTCGGCGATCGCGAGCGGCTCGAGGGGGTCGCGGTCCTCCGCGGGCACCTCCTCCAGAACCTCGGCCTCGACCAGGCGCGGCAGGCGCTGCCGCGAGCGGTGCACGTCGATGACGACGTTGCGGGCGATGGCGAAGAGCCAGGTGCGGGTGCTGGCGCGCTCGGCGGAGTAGCTCGCCCGCGAGCGCCAGGCGCGCAGGAACGTCTCCTGCACGCAGTCCTCGGCGAGGCCGCGGTCGCGCAGGGCGTTGAGCGCGAAGCCGAGCAGGGCGGACCCGTGCTCGTCGAAGGCGGCGGCCGGGTCGAACCCCGCCGTCCGGGGCTCGAGGCGCACCACGGGAGCCGGGACCTCCGAGTGCTCGCGCGGCATCGCGGGCCCTTCGTCTCGTCGTGCCGTCGCCGTGCGCGCCACACCGCCTCCTCGTCGGGACCGGTGGTCCGTCGGAAGGGGGTACGGCCGCGGCGGCGGCGGCGTTCATCGGAGGCGAGGACCGTCTCCGTGAAGATCCTCTCAGATGGAGTGAACGCGGCGCCGCTTCCGGCCGTACTCCCTGCATCGGGCCCGCTCGGCGCTCGCGATCGAAAGGCTCCACCATGACGAAGACGTCCCCCGCGCGGAACCGCGCCGGCCGCCGCCTGCTCTCCCTGGGCGGCATCACCGCCGTCGCCGCCGCCTCCTTCTTCGCCGCCGCGCCGGCCCAGGCCGAGACCGAGGTCGCCGAGCCGTCCTCGTTCACCAGCGCCTTCACGGTGATGGCGACGCCCGACCAGGTCGTGAACGCCGACTCCGCCGCGACCCCCGGCCAGCCCGGCGCCACGGGCGAGATGACCTTCCGGGTCAACAGCGACCTCGACATCATCTGCTACGACATCACCCTCACCGGCGTGACCGGCGACTACCAGAGCCCCGCGAAGACCGCGACGCACATCCACCAGGCGGCGCTGGGCAAGGCGGGCCCGCCGCGCATCGCGTTCCCGAACCCGGCGCCGGTCGGAGACGGCCCCCGCGCCAGCAGCGGCTGCCTGCAGGGCCCCTTCACCACGGGCATCCAGGCGAACGGGGCCGACACCGGCGCCGGATTCACGCTCAAGGCCCTCGAGGCCGATCCCGCCGCCTTCGCGGGCGACTCCCACACGGCCTCGTACGCGGCGGGCGTCGTCCGCGGCCAGCTCTCGCAGGTGCCGGTCGGCGGCCTCCAGACCGGTGGCGGGGCGACCGCCGCCGGGAGCGACGCCACGGGCACGTCCGGTCTCGCCGCGATGGCCGGCCTCGGAGCCGTCGCCGCCCTCGGCGCGGCCGGAGTGGTCGTCGCCCGCCGGCGCACCGCCTCCTGATCGTGGGCACCCGGTCGAGGAGCGGCGCGGCGGCACTGTGCGCCGTGCTGCTCCTCGCGGGGTGCGCCGCCGCGAACGGGAGCGGAGGAGCGGAGACGCCGGCGAGCGCGCCCGCGCCTCCGGCCCTCGCTACTGCTCCCCCGGTCACTCCTCCCCCGGTCACTCCTCCCCCGGTCCCCGCGCCCGACCCCGCCGCTGCCGCGCCTGCGCGGACCGTCGGCGTCGAGCCCGCCCGGCTGAGCGTGCCCGCGATGGGCCTGGACGAGCCGCTGATCGCCCTGGGCATCCAGTCGGACGGGGCGATGGAGGTGCCGGTGGACTACGACGACGTCGGCTGGTTCTCGGGAGGCGGGCGCCCGGGCGGCAGCGGCCGCACCGTGATCGCGGCGCACGTCGATTCGCGGTCCGGTCCCGCGGTCTTCTTCCGCCTCGGCGAGCTCGCCCCGGGCGATGAGATCGCGGTGAGCGGAGTGGACGGCTCCGACCACCGCTACCGGGTGACGGAGGTCGAGTCCTACGCGAAAGCCGCGTTCCCCACCGGCCGCGTCTTCGGCGCGACCCTCGAGGAGGAGCTGATCCTCGTGACCTGCGGAGGCGAGTACGACACGGCGATCGGCCGCTACCGAGACAACCTGGTGGTGTTCGCCTCTCCGATCTGACGCACGGCACGGAGGCGGGGCACGGAGGGGCGGCACGGAGGGGCGGCACGACCGCCCGGCATCGTGGCGCGGAACGGTGGCCGGAACACAGCACGAGAGCCCCGTCGGCGCAAGGGTCCGAGCGCGCGGGCGCGATGTGGTCGGATGAGGAGGGCCGCCCCCGCCGCCGCTCCGTGCCCCGCCTCCGTGCCGTGCGTCAGATCGGAGAG
>NZ_PSUC01000187.1:0-2687 GCF_002931635.1 Rathayibacter sp. AY2B7
GCCAGGCGTGCTGCTGGATAATTTCACGCACGAGATCGCGGCGCTCGGGCGGCCATCCGGCACCAGCGGCGAAGACCCAGCCCACACTGCCACCGGCGTCTTCGAAGGGGACGCTCGCAGCGTCGAACTGTGCGGTAGTACCGAGGTCATGAAGCATCGCGGCGACATACAGCAGTTCTCGGTCGTAGTCCACACCGAGGTCCTGAGCTCGGAGGACAGCCCAAATGTACGAGCGAAGGCAGTGATTGACCAGGGCCGGGCTGGCCCACCTTTGAACCACGTCGCGCGCGGCGGCCGCGGTCGCGGTCGGTGGAATCGTGAGATCGTGGTCATAGTCCATGGTTAGTTCCTTGGTTGTTGGTGGATGCGGCGGGCGACGTGTGACCGTCCCTGCGTGATGCCCTGGTTCGATCGAGACGCCGAGGTAGTGCTGAGAATGCAAGCTGCAAGGATTACGCCGAGTCCGATGAGAGTGGTGGCGCGGAGGGTCTCGCCGAGGACGGCAACACCGACGGCAACGGCGACGAGCGGGTTGAGGTAGGTCACCGTCGCCGTGCGCACGGGGCCGATCCTGCGGACCAGAACGGCCAAGGCCAGAAAAGCTCCCGCACTGCACACGACCACCAGAATCGCCAGACTGACGATCGTCGACCACGAAGGAAGAGATGTAGGCCACGCTGCCGTGAAGACCACGACTGGCAGGTAGGCCAGGGCGACCGCGCCGAACGACAATGCCGTCACTGCTGTCGCAGGGACTTTGCGTAGGAAGACGGCAAGGATCGCGGCTCCAACGGCGTAGCCGACGCCCACCAGTAGCACGAGCATTGCCGCCGAAAGCAATGCCGGCGGCAATGAAATGCCGACGAGGAGCGCTACGCCGCATACGCCCAAAACTAGTCCTCCCACGTTCAACCGGGAAAGCCGTTCACCGGTGCCCAGAAATAGGCCGATGCCGACGCCGAGGAGGGGGACTGCTGTGATGAGCAGTCCGGTCATGGAACTTGGCAGAGAAAGTTCTGCGACCCCCGTGAGCAGCCACGGCAGCGCGAACTCGGCGGTGGCATAGGCGAGGATTGCACGCCAGTGCCGCAGCGCCGGCTGCAGTTCGCGTCGCCATGCCGCAATGGGCAGCAGCAGGAGCGCAGCCCCGCCGGCACGGACCAGTACAAGCACGGTCGGGTCGATGTCCGCCACGGCGATCTTCACCAGGAGGTACGGGATGCCCTGGGCGATCGCCAGGAATACGTAGAGGAGAACGATGATGCGGCCGGACACGACTCCGAGTGTGCTCGACTCGGAAGGAACAGACCAGCGATAATTTCTTCGTGAAAAGCATTAGCGAAAACTTGGGTTTCGACCTGCGCCGGCTGACGTTGCTCGCGCAGCTGCGCTCCCTGGGAACGATCGCGGCAGTAGCCGAGGCGGAGCACCTCACTGCGTCGGCCGTGTCCCAGCAGTTACACGCACTCTCGCGCGACGTCGGTGTCCCGCTGTTCCAGCGGCGCGGCCGCGGTGTGCTCGTCACGGAGTACGGTCGCGCGCTGATCGCGGTGCTCAACGACCTCGAGATCAAGATCCGCTCCACCCGGGAAATATTTGTTGAGACCGCGGCCGGAGTGATCGGAACTGTTCGAGCGGGCGGATTCGCAACGAGCATCACGCACCTCCTCGCGCCCGCAGTCGCGGCCAGCCGCCGCAACAACTCCGGTGTGCGCATCGAGTTATCCGAGTTCACTCCGATCCGGGGACTCTCGGCCCTCGACAACGGCCGGCTCGACCTGCTCATCGGTGTCGACTTCCCAGGCGCGCCGACGCTTACAGACCCCCGATTCCTCCGAACCGATCTTCTCAGGGATGTCATGGACGTTGCCCTCCCGGAGGATCATCCTCTCGCCGCGTACGACGCGATTGAGCTTCGCCAGCTCAGGGAAGAAGTCTGGGTTGCTCCGGCCGCGAACGAGCCTTGCGCCCACATCCTCCTCGGCCTATGCGCTACCGAGGGATTCACGCCGGACATCCGGCACTCCTGCGACGAATGGACCGCCGTCACGGCACTCATTGCGCATGGAGCAGGAATTTCACTGGTCCCGCGCCTGGCACAGCCACTGCACCAGCCATCGGTCAAGACCATCCCACTTCGCGGCAATCCTGCCGCGCGCACGATCTTCGCCCTCACCAGCGCTACGGACCGGGACGCTCCCGCCATCGCGGCGATCCTTGCATTGATTGTAGAAGCCGCAGAAAACCTCGATCCCGCCTCCTAAGCCGGCCGCGTCACCCGCACGGTGCGCTCCGGGCGTCGTTCTCACTCCTGCGGTTCATCCAGTGGCGGACGCCGGAGACCTTCAAGCAGGACGCCATGCGCCGTTCGATGGAGTACACCGAACCGCGCTCCCGGTGCTCCAACGGCGTCGCGCTCTGCGGGCCCTTGGCCATCAGCGGGAAATCGCTCGAGGCGAGAATGTCCCGGCTGTCTCATCCCCTGGTTTCGTCGTCCACGCCGTAGACGTCCGTGATCGAACGGCATGCGAAGGTGAGGGCGCAAGTTTGCGCCTGGGGGCACCGAAATTTCTTGGCGCACAAAGCGTGATCGGCTGGATGCGCACCGAGCGCGCCCTGCGACTGAACACTCCCCTGCCCTCGGCCGCCCTCGCCCTGCCCCTGGGCGTGATCGTCGTCGTCACCGG
>NZ_PSUC01000188.1:0-2601 GCF_002931635.1 Rathayibacter sp. AY2B7
CGAGCTCGTGGCCGGCGTCCACGCCGCCGGCGGCCGCATCGGAGTGGTGTCCGGAGGGTTCCACGAGGTGCTCGACCCGGTCGCCGGTGCGCTCGGCCTCGACTTCGTCCGGGCCAACCGCCTCTGCTGCGGGGGCGGCCTGCTGACCGGAGCGGTCGACGGGGCGGTCATCGACGCCGCGGCCAAGGCGGAAGCGCTTCGCGAGTGGGCGGCGGTCTCGGGCGTTCCGCCGCAGCGCACGATCGCCGTCGGCGACGGTGCGAACGACCTGGAGATGATGGCGGTCGCCTCCCTCGCGGTCGCCTTCAACGCCAAGCCTCTGGTGCGCGAGCGCGCCGACCTCGTCGTCGGCGGCCTCGACCTGTCGCAGCTGCTGCCCGTCCTCGGCCTCCGCGGCTGAGGCCCGCCTCCCCCGCCTTCAGGGGCGTCAGCGGCCCGCGATCGCGACGAGTCCGGCGCAGCCGAGCGCCAGCGCCCAGCTGACGAGCGAGCCCACCAGGAAGTACTCCGCCTTCTCCCCGCTGCCGCCGTCGCGGGAGATCTCGGGGAAGCGCACGATCCCCTTGGCCGCGAGCACGGCACCGGCGAGGCCGATGGCTCCGGCGAGCGTGAGGCCGGCGATCAGCAGCCGCTCCAGCGGTCCGATCGTGCGCCCGCCCTGGAGGTCCGGCAGGCGGGCGTCGGCCGGCTCCCGACGCGCGAACCGCTCGCTCCAGCGTGGACGCGGCACGGGCTCGGCCTGCGGGAGCTCGCGGAACAGCGCCGCCCGCACGATCACGTTGCCGCTCTCCAGCAGGAAGAGCCCGGCTCCGACCGCCAGAGCGAGCTGCTCGATCGGAGGGAGCGCGTTCGCGACGGTGATCGGCGCGAGCGGCCCCGTCGGGACGCCGGCGGCGCGGTCGACAGCGGTCAGCACCAGGACCGCCGCGACGAGGGCGACGGCCGGACGCAGACCCCCGGGCGGCCGCGCGTTCTCGACGGTCGTGGTCGTCAGCAGCCAGGCTCCGGCCAGGACGACGACGATCGCCGCACCGAGCGGCGGGGCTCCGACGAGGAGCGCTGCGGTCACGGCTGCGGCGGTGAGCACGGGGATCGCGAGGAGGGCCGCACGGCGGCGGAGGTGCGTGCGCGCGAGGTCGCCGAGGCCGATCACGGCGAGCAGCAGCGCCGTCAGCACGTCTCCTCCAGCAGGCGCGCGCCGGCGAGGAGGGCGCCCGCGCCCGCACGCCGCAGCGCCTGCGAGACGGCGGGCTGCGAGATCGACTCCTGCTCGCCCAGCTCCTTCTGCGACGCTCCGCGCAGGCTCCCCAGCACGAGCCGGCGATCGCGCGCGCTGAGCGCTCCGACCAGCGCGTCGCGGGAGAGGAGGTAGGCGTTGACGGCCGCCTCGCCGGAGTCCCCGTCGGCGTCCCCGGCGACGAACCATCCGCGGGCCGTGGGCACGGTACCGTCCTCGAGCGCGTGGGCGCGATCGATGGCCTCGCGGGCGCGCCACCAGCCGGACCCGTCCTCGAGGTCCCCGGCGATCCCCGACCCGACCACCCGCACCTCGCCCAGGCCGATGCCCGCGCGGCAGTCGACGCCGGCCGGGAGCGAGAGGCGCGCCTGCAGCGTCGCCCGGAGCGCGGCGTGGACGGAGGGGTAGATCGCCTGGAACTCGTCGCCGACCGTCGGGTGCAGGGGCTGGATCGCCGGGACCGCGGCCTCCACCTCGGCGAAGCCCCGCTCGATCTCGCGCTGAGCACCCGCCCGGTCGACGAGGGAGCGGGAGGTCACCAGGTCCAGGAGCACGGCGACGACATCGGAGGAGGTCATCGCATAAGCTTAGAGCTTATATCCATCGGATATAAGCCCAGGGCTTATCGGTCAGTGGCCCATCCCGAGGCCGCCGTCGACCGGGATCACGGCACCCGAGATGTACGCCGCCTCGTCGCCGGCCAGCCAGCGCGTGACCTTCGCGACCTCGGCAGCGGTGCCGTAGCGGGCGAGCGGGATGCTCTTCCGGTACTCCGCCTGCTGCTCCGGCGAGAGCTCGGCGGTCATGTCGGTCTCGATGAAGCCGGGAGCGACGACGTTGGCGGTGATGTTGCGGGCGCCGAGCTCGCGGGTCAGCGAGCGGGCGAAGCCCACGAGGGCGGCCTTCGACGAGGAGTAGTTGATCTGGCCCGGCGACCCGTAGAGGCCGACCACGCTGGAGATGAGGACGACACGGCCGAAGCGCTGCTTGAGCATCCCCTTCGATGCGCGCTTGACGACGCGGAACGCCCCCGTGAGATTCGTGTCGACGACGGACGTGAAGTCCTCCTCCGTCATGCGCAGCAGCAGGGTGTCGCGGGTGATGCCCGCGTTCGCCACCAGGATCTCGACCGGGCCCAGCTCGGCCTCGACCTGCGTGAACGCGGCGTCGATGGAGGCGGCGTCGGTCACGTCCGCGACGACGGTGAGGGAGCCCTCCGGACCGGAGCCCGAGCGCGCGGTCACGGCGACCCGGTGACCGGCGGCCACGAACTCCTGGGCGATGGCGAAGCCGATCCCCCGGTTGCCCCCGGTGACGAGGACGGTGCGCGGCGTGGTCATGGTGTCCCTCCTGCCGGCGCTCGT
>NZ_PSUC01000189.1:0-2594 GCF_002931635.1 Rathayibacter sp. AY2B7
AGGGTCGTGCTGAACGAAGTGCTGCCGGGTCGGCCGGTCGCGCCCGAGGGCACCGCCCCGGAGGGGGTCGACGTGGTGACGCTGCCGCACGGCGCCGACGCCGCGGCGATCCTCCGCTGGCGCACCGGCCCGCCGGTCCCGGGGGCCTGAGCGGCGGGTCCCCGAGCGCGACAGGGCCCGGGCCCCGATCCTGTGATCGGTCCCGGGCCCTGTCCAGCCTCACGCCTGCAGGTCGTCCTCGCCCTCGGCGGCCGCGCGGCGGCGCGCTCCGAGTCCGAGCGCGGTGGCGCCCGCGGCCAGGAGTGCGGTGGCGCCCGCGATCAGGCCGACGCTCTCGACTCCGGTCGAGGCCAGTCCGCCGCCCGAGCCGCCGACGGGCAGCGGGGTGGGCGTGCCGGTCGGCGCGGTCGTGGGCACCGGGGACGGAGCCGCGGTGGGCGCCGCGGTCGGCCCGGCGGTCGGCGCCGTGGTGGGAGTCGCCGTGGGCGCGGTGGTCGGCGGGGTCGTCGGTGCCGTGGTCGGTCCGGCGGTCGGCGTCGGAGCCACCACCTGCGACGCCGGCAGGATCTGCACGATGGTCGGACGCGGTGCCGCCACCGCTCCCGCCGCCGTCGATCCGTAGTCCGGGAAGAACGAGGTCGGCGCCTCGAAGGTGCCCTCCTCGCCCGGGTGCTGCACCGCCACGAACACGTGCTGGTCGAGGTCGTGGACGATCGGTCCGCAGGTCTCGGCGTCGCGGGGCACCGAGAGGAACTGCTCCACCCTGCCGCGCGTCGCGCCCTCGAGCGCGACCTTGAAGAGCCCGTCGTTGTAGCCGATGCCGCTCGGGGCGCCGTCGGTCGAGATCCAGAGGTTCCCGACCGAGTCGAAGGCCAGGTTGTCCGGGCACGAGATCGGCGAGACCTGGTCCGCCGGGAAGCCGGAGAAGTAGACGACGTCGCCCTGCGCCTGGTCGCCGCAGAGCATCAGCAGGTTCCAGGTGAAGGTGCGGCCGGTCTGGTCGCCGCCGTCCTCGATGATCTCGACGATGTGGCCGTCGCGGTTCTCGGTGCGCGGGTTGACCTCGGTCGCGCCCTCCTTGGCGCCCTCGGTGCCGCGGGCGGAGTTGTTGGTGCAGGCCACGTAGATCCGGCCGCTGACCAGGCTGGGCTGCACGTCCTCGCAGCGGTCCATCTTGGTCGCGCCCGCGGCGTCCGCCGCCTGGCGGGTGTGCACGAGCACCTCGGCGACGCTCATCCCGGCGATCGTCGAGGCGCCGTTCAGCACCAGGGGCAGCCACTCGCCGATCCCGTCGAAGCCGCCGTCCGAGGGGACCGCCCCGGTGCCGGTGATCTCGGCCACGGGGGAGTCGCCGGTGAAGCGGGCGACGTAGAGGTCGCCCTCCTCCAGCAGGGTCTTGTTGTGGGCGCGGTCGCCCTCGATGTAGCGCTTCGTCGAGACGAACTTGTAGAGGTAGTCGAAGCGCTCGTCGTCGCCCTGGTACGCGACCACGCGGCCGTCCGGGGCGATGATGACGTTCGCGCCCTCGTGCTTGAGCCGGCCGAGCGCCGTGTGCTTCTTCGGCGTGGAGTCGGGGTCGAAGGGGTCGAACTCCACGATCCAGCCGAAGCGGTTCGGCTCGTTCTCGTAGCCCGGGGTGCGGGCGTCGAAGCGGGGGTCGTCGAGCTCCCAGAGGCGCGAGGTCTCGGAGTCGGCGAGGCCGTAGCGCTTCTCGGCGTCGCTCGTGCCGACGGCGCGGAAGTAGCCGTTGAAGTTCTCCTCGCCCGAGAGGATCGTGCCCCACGGCGTCGTGCCTCCGGAGCAGTTGCCGAGCGTGCCGAGCACGGTGCGGCCCTCGGGGTCGGCGACCGTCTTCAGCAGCTCGGTGCCGGCGGCGGCGCCTGTCACCTCGTAGGGGGTGTCGAGCAGGTAGCGGCGGTTGCGCTCGCCCCCGCGGACGTAGGCCCACGGGCGGTCGACCGCGGTGCGGACCAGCTCGACGACGCTGAGGCCGTGGGCGGCGCGGCCGACGGCGCGCACGCGCTCCGGCTCCGCCTCGAGCTGCGCGGCCGGGAACATGATGCTCTCGTTCGTGTACTCGTGGTTCACGACGAGCAGGGCGCGGAGGCGCTTCGAGCCCGGGATCTCGACGATGTCGGTGTAGTCGTTGTTGTAGCCGAACTGCGCGGCCTGGGCGGCCTCCGTCTGGTCGGCGATGTCGAAGGCGGGGCTGTCGGCGAAGAGCGGGTCGCCCCAGCGGATGATCGGCTGCCAGGCGAAGCCCTCGGGGACGGTGAACCGGTCGACCGTGTACGGCACCGGAGCGATCGGAGTGAAGGCGAGCGGCGAGCCGTCGGCCGCGGTCGCCACGGCCGCCTCGGCGGTGGGCGCTCCTCCGGCGGAGGCGACGGCGACGGTGACCGCGCCGGCCAGGCCGAGGCCGAGGGCGCTGCGGCGGGAGAGCTGCGACGAGACGATGTCGCGGAAGTAGCTGTTGTGCGACGTGTTGCAGGTCGCGGTGGAGCAGGCGTTGGCGCACTTCAGCGCGCAGGTGACGGGGCTGCGCTTGCCGCGCACGTGGCCGGCCATCGGGAGGAGGAGCGGGCGGCGGGCGG
>NZ_PSUC01000019.1:0-39590 GCF_002931635.1 Rathayibacter sp. AY2B7
GCCCATGGTGTTGCCGAACCCCAGCGCGAAGCTGGCGACCGCGTCCGCCGCCGGGGACGCCCCCGCCACCACCGCCGGGCAGGGGCAGCTGATCCTCGCCGCCGTCGTCGGCATCGCCGTGATCGTCGTGCTGATCACCTGGCTGAAGCTGCACCCCTTCGTCTCCCTGCTGATCGGAGCGCTGACCACGGGCGTGATCGCGGGGCTGGCGGCGGCGGACGCGGTCGCCAGCTTCGCGCTGGGGTTCGGCAACACCATGGGCGGCGTCGGCATCCTCATCGGCCTCGGCGCGATGTACGGCAAGCTCCTCGCCGACTCGGGCGGCGCGGACCGCATCGTGGACACCCTCATCGCCCGCTCGAGCACTCGCGCGCTGCCCTGGATGATGGGCTTCGTCGGCGCGCTGATCGGGCTGCCGATGTTCTTCGAGGTCGGGCTCGTGCTGCTGATCCCGGTCGTGATCCTGGTCGCCCGCCGGAGCGGTCTGCCGCTGATGAAGGTGGCGATCCCGACGCTCGCCGGCCTCTCGGTGATGCACGGCCTCGTCCCGCCCCACCCCGGACCGCTGGTCGCGATCGACGCACTCGGCGCGAACCTCGGCGTGACCCTCGCGTTCGGCGTCCTGGTCGCGATCCCCACCGTCGTCGTGGCCGGCCCGCTCTTCGGCCGGGTCGCCGCCCGCTGGGCGCCGGTGGAGACGCCGCCGCTCTTCGGCGAGGGCGCGGGCGAGACGCGCGAGCACCGCCCGGGCTTCGCCGCCGCCGTCGCGAGCATCCTGCTGCCGGTCGTCCTGATGCTGGGCAAGGCGATCGCCGACATCGCGGCCCCGGGCTCCACGGACGCCTGGAAGGGCGCCCTCGACTTCCTCGGCACGCCGACCATCGCGCTGGGGATCGCGCTCCTGGCCGGTCTGGTCCTGCTCGGCCGCGGCGGCCGGATGAACCGCACCGAGCTGCAGGCCTCGCTCTCGAGCTCGCTGCCGCCGATCGCGGGCATCCTGCTCATCGTCGGCGCGGGCGGCGGTTTCAAGCAGGTCCTCGTCGACACCGGGATCGGCGGGGTGGTCGCCCAGCTCGCGGAGGGGAGCGGCGCCTCGGCGCTGCTGCTCGCCTGGCTCGTGGCCGTCGTGATCCGCGTGGCCACCGGCTCCGCGACCGTCGCCACCGTGACCGCCGCAGGGATCCTCCAGCCGCTGACCGAGACCATGGACGGGCCGATGGTCGCCCTCATGGTGCTCGCGATCGGCGCCGGCTCGGTGTTCCTGTCGCACGTCAACGACGCCGGGTTCTGGCTGGTGAAGGAGTACCTCGGGCTCAGCATCGGCCAGACGCTCAAGACCTGGACCGTGATGGAGTGCCTGGTCTCGGTGACCGGGCTCGCCGGGGTCCTCCTGATCGGTCTCTTCGTAGGAGGTATCTGATGACCGCTCTTCCCACCGTCCCCGTCCGCGCCGTCGTCGTCATGGGCGTCTCCGGCAGCGGCAAGTCGACCGTCGCGTCGCTCCTGGCGCGCCGACTGGGCTGGGAGTTCCTCGAGGGGGACGACCTGCACCCGCAGGCGAATGTCGACAAGATGCACGCCGGCATCCCGCTGACCGACGAGGACCGGGCGCCCTGGCTGGCCGAGATCGCCCGCGTGGTGGACCAGCGGATCGCCGCGGGCGGCTCGGTCGTCGTGACCTGCTCGGCCCTGCGCCGCCGCTACCGCGACGTCCTGCGTCGCGACGACCTCGTCTTCGCGCACCTCGCGGGATCGAGGGACCGGATCGCCGGGCGGCTCGCCTCGCGGGTCGGCCACTTCATGCCGACCACGCTGCTCGACTCGCAGTTCGAGGCGCTCGAGCCCCTCGGCGACGACGAGCTCCACGTCACGGTCGACGTGGGCGGCGCTCCGGAGGAGGAGATCGCCGAGATCCTCGGAGGGCTCGGCCTCGCGCCCGCGGGCGCCTAGCCCAGCAGCGACTCCACCGGCACGGCCGGGAGGTCGAAGGCCGCGGCGACGGCGGTGTTCGTCACCCGGCCGTCGTGGGTGCTCAGGCCGCGGGCGAGCGCCGGGTCGGCGGCCAGGGCGGCCCGCCACCCGCGGTCGGCCAGCGCGAGCGCGTAGGGGAGCGTCGCGTTGGTGAGCGCGCGGGTCGAGGTCTCGGGGACGGCGCCGGGCATGTTCGCGACGCAGTAGTAGACGCTCCGGTGCACGGGGAACACCGGGTCGTCGTGCGTGGTCGGACGCGAGCCCTCGAAGCAGCCGCCCTGGTCGATCGCGATGTCGACCAGGACCGAGCCCGGCTTCATCGTGGCGACCATCTCGTCGGTCACCAGCTTGGGCGCCTTGGCGCCCGGGATGAGGACGGATCCGATCACGAGGTCGGCGTCGGCCAGCTGCGCGGCGATCTCGTAGGCCGAGGAGGCGCGGGTCTGGATCGCGCCCTGGAAGCGGTTCTCGAGCTGCGCGAGGCGGGGGAGCGAGAGGTCGACGATCGTGACGTCGGCCCCCATGCCGAGGGCGTTCGCCGCGGCGTGCTCGCCGGCCGTGCCGCCGCCGATCACGACGACCTTCGCCTTCGGAGTGCCGGGGACCCCGCCGAGCAGCGTGCCCCGTCCGCCGACGGCACTCATGAGGTGGTAGGCGCCGACCGTGATCGACAGGCGCCCGGCGACCTCGCTCATCGGCGAGAGCAGCGGCAGCCGCCGGTCGTCCAGCTGGACCGTCTCGTAGGCGATGGAGGTCGTCCCCGCCGCGAGCAGCGCATCGGTGCACGGGCGGGAGGCGGCGAGGTGGAGGTAGGTGAAGAGCACCTGGTCGCGGCGCATCCGCGGGTACTCGGCCTCGATCGGCTCCTTGACCTTGAGGACCAGCTCGGACCCGCCCCAGACCTCGTCGGGCCCGTCGACGACGAGGGCGCCGGCGCGGCGGAAGTCGTCGTCCGACACGCGCGAGCCCAGGCCCGCGCCGGCCTCGACGAGGACCTCGTGGCCGCGGCGCACCAGCTCGTGGACGCCGGCCGGAGTGGCGGCGACCCGGTTCTCGTTGTTCTTGATCTCGGTGGGGATCCCGACGCGCACGGCGGCTCCTTCGCTGCGGCCCGCGGGGCGGGCGGTGGGCGCCGATCCTGCACCGGCTCTGCCCCCATCGTGCGAAGATCGTGCCCGGAGCGGAGGAACTCCGCAGGATCGGTCGGAAGTCACCGCACGGGCCGAAGGTTCGTCGGCGGAGTGAGGGAGCGGGCGCATTCCACCGAAGGATCTGCACGACCTCGACGACCTGGATCCGGTCGATCGGACCCTGGTGCGCCTCCTCCGCGCCGACGCGCGGACGCCCAACAGCCGGCTCGCCGAGCGCGCCGGCATCGCCCCGTCGACCTGCGTCGCACGCGTCCGGGGCCTCGTCGAGCGCGGCGTCATCACCGGCTTCACCGCCGAGCTCGACCCGGCGGCGCTCGGCCTGACCCTGCAGGCGCTGATCAGCGTCAGCATCCGCGTCGGCCAGCGCCAGGCGATCACGCGCTTCGCGGAGGAGATCCGTGCGCTGCCCGAGGTGGTGCAGGTGTTCTTCCTCGGCGGCTCGGAGGACTTCATCATCCACGTCGCGGTCCGCGACTCCAGCGACGTGCGGGACTTCGTGGTCTCGAACCTCTCGGCGAACCCGGCGGTGGCCTCGACGCGCACGAGCCTGGTGTTCGACCACCACCGCAAGGGCCCGGCGGTCCCCGAGTAGCGCGAGCCGGCGCGGCCCGAGCGGCCGCTCGGCCCGCGCCCGTCCCTCGGGGCTAGTGCGCCCCGGGGTTCACGTCGCCGCCCCCGCGCTGCATGAGTCCGGGGATGCGCTTGGCGAGCCCCGGGATCGCCTCGTCCGAGATCGAGATCCGCGTGTCGCGCAGGCGCTGGCGCAGCAGGGTCTCGACGTCCTCCTCCGGTCGCAGCTCGGCGTCGCCGGCGACCTGCAGCAGCAGGCCGCGCAGCTTCTCGTCGAGCTGCGCGTCGTCGCTGCCGTGCTGGATCGGGTGGTCCTGGGATGCGTTCGTCATGCCTCCATGCTGGCACCGGCGACCCCGTGCCGAGAGGACTTGCGCCGCGGCAGGATGGTCGCATGCCGTTCACCCGCGCCGAGCTCGCAGCGTTCCAGGACCGCACCGTCGAGGACCTGCTGGGCGACGACGTCCGGCTCCTCTTCGTCGGCATCAACCCGGGACTGTGGACCGCCGCCACCGGCGCGCACTTCGCCCACCCCGGCAACCGCTTCTACCCGGCGCTCGTCGCGGCCGGGATCCTCGAGCGCGCGCCGCGCGTGTCCGAGGGGATGAGCGCCGCGGACCGCGCGGAGCTCGTCTCCCGCGGCGTCGGCATCACCAATCTCGCCTCCCGGGCGACCGCCCGCGCCGACGAGCTGACCGCGGAGGAGCTGCGCGAGGGTGCTCAGCGGCTGGTCGCCACCGTGGAGCGGGTGCGGCCCCGGGCCGTCGCGGTCGTCGGCATCACCGCCTACCGGATCGCGTTCGGACGCCGCAGGGCGGTGCAGGGCAGGCAGGAGGAGGACGTGGCGTTCGCGCCGCTCTGGGTGCTGCCGAACCCGAGCGGCCTGAACGCGCACGACACCGTCGCCTCGCTCGGGCGCGCCTACCGCGAGCCGGCGCTCGAGGCGGGGATCGTCTCTTCAGACGCGCTCCCGCCCGGGGACGTCGGACCCCGCCCGCAGGAATAGCCGTCGACCCCCGGAGGTTGCAGAAGTCCATGAGTATGCATGAAGTCAAGTTCGGCGTCGACACGTTCGGCGACGTCACCGCCGGCCCCGACGGCGCCCCGCTGCCGCACGGCCAGGTCCTCCGCGACGTGGTCGAGGAGGGAGTCCTGGCCGACCGGGTCGGCATCGACTTCTTCGGGATCGGCGAGCACCACCGCGCCGACTTCGCCGTGAGCGCCCCTGACGTCGTGCTCGCCGCCATCGCGGCCCGCACCGAGCGCATCCACCTCGGCTCCGCCGTGACGGTCCTCTCCTCCGACGACCCGGTGCGCGTCTACCAGCGCTTCGCCACCCTCGACGGACTCTCCGGCGGCCGGGCCGAGGTCATCCTCGGCCGCGGCTCCTTCACCGAGTCCTTCCCGCTCTTCGGCTACGACCTCGCGCAGTACGAGGTCCTCTTCGAGGAGAAGCTCGACCTCTTCCACGCCCTGATCCAGGGCGGCCCGGTCACCTGGCAGGGCACGACCCGCCCCGCGCTCACCGAGCAGAGCGTCTACCCGACCCTCGACAACGGCACCCTCCGCACCTGGATCGGCGTCGGCGGCAGCCCCGAGTCGGTCGTCCGCGCCGCCCGGTACGGCTTCCCGCTCGTCCTGGCGATCATCGGCGGCTCGCCGGCCCGCTTCCGCCCCTACGTCGACCTCTTCGGCCGCGCGCTCGACCAGCTCGAGCAGCCCCGCCTCCCGGTCGCCGTGCACTCGCCCGGCTTCGTCGCTGACACCGACGAGGAGGCGCGCGAGCTGTACTTCCCGCACCACAAGGCGATGATGGACGCCATCGGCCGCGAGCGCGGCTGGTCCCCGATGACCCGCGAGCGCTTCGAGGAGGAGGCCGGCCCCGACGGCGCCATCCACCTCGGCTCGCCCGAGACGGTCGCCCGGAAGATCGCGCGAACGGTCGAGGCCCTGGGCATCGACCGCTTCGACCTCAAGTACAGCGCCGGGACGCTGCCGCACCCGGCGATCATGCGCAACATCGAGCTCTACGGCACGCAGGTCATCCCGCGGGTGCGCGAGCTGCTCGCGCACTGACCCCCGCCGGGCGCCCGTTCTCCGCCGGGCGCTCGGCGCGTTCCGAGCCGACGCAGTGCGCGCTCCCACCGGGCGCCCGGCCCGCGTCGATACACTCGGAACCCCCCGCCCCGACCCTCCCGGAAGCACATGCCCGACAGCCACGCCGCCCGCACCCCCTACGAGGTGCTGGGCGTCGCCGCCACCGCGTCCGACGACGAGCTCCGCCGGGCGTACCGGCTCCGCCTCCGCGAGACCCATCCGGACACGGGAGGCGACGCCGCATCGTTCCACGCGGTGCAGCTCGCCTGGGAGCGGATCGGCAGCGCCTCCGCCCGCGGCGACTACGACCGAGGCGCTCCCGCCCCCGGGAGGTCCTCCCCGCAGTCGCCGTACACCGGCTCACCGCGCCCGCAGACCGCCTCGGCCGTGCGCGCCCGCTCCTACGGTCACCCGGGAGGCGCGGCGCGCGAGTACTACCTGCGCCTGGTGCGCGAGTGGCTCGGCCGCGGCGTCGAGACCGAGGACCCCTTCGACCCGGCGATCGTCCGCTCCGCTCCTCGCGAGGTCCGCTCCTGGCTCGCGAAGGCTCAGGCCGAGGAGGCGACGGCCGCGCTCGTCGGCGCGCTCGGCATCGCCTACACGATCTGGAACGACGTCGCGGTCGGCGACGGCGGGCTCAAGATCGACCACCTCGTGCTCGGACCGGCCGGCCTGCTCGCGCTGACCTCCGCCGACTGGGGCGATCCGGTCCGCCTGAGGAAGGGCGAGCTCGAGGGCCCCGGGATCGCCGAGGACGAGAAGCCGATCGCCTCGCTCGCGAAGGCCGCGCGCCGTCTCGGCCGCGAGCTGGGCGTCCGCTTCTCGACGAGCGTCGTGGTCGTGCCGGACGACGCGCTGGAGCAGCCGTTCGAGCAGGTCGAGCGCGGCCGGCACCAGGGCGCCGTCGTCATCCGCCGCTCGCTGCTGCCGCAGCTGCTGCGCTCCGGCACGGACGACCCGCGGCTCGGCGGGTACGGCGAGTCGTTCGAGGTCCGGACCCGCGTGCAGAACCGCATCCGCTTCGTCTGACACCGCGCTAGCCGCCGCTCGCGACCGGGGCAAGGGGTTAGCGCGCATCCGGCCCCCCGCCCACCATGGGACGTGCCCCCGGGCATCCCACGACGAGCGGAACGAGGACGGACCATGGTGCGATTCGGATACACCCTGATGACCGAGCAGAGCGGACCCAAGCAGCTGGTGGGCTACGCGGTCGACGCCGAGAGGCTCGGCTTCGAGTTCGCGGTCTCGAGCGACCACTACTCGCCGTGGCTGACCGAGCAGGGGCACGCCTCCTACGCCTGGACGCTGCTCGGAGCGGTCGCGCAGGCCACGTCGACCATCGACCTCACGACCTACGTCACCGCGCCGACCATCCGCTACCACCCGGCCGTGGTCGCGCAGAAGGCCGCGACGCTCGCGATCCTCTCCGACGACCGCTTCACGCTCGGCCTCGGCTCGGGCGAGAACCTCAACGAGCACGTCGTCGGCGAGGGCTGGCCCTCGGTCGCCGTGCGCCAGGACATGCTCGAGGAGGCCGTCCACCTCATCCGCGAGCTGCACACCGGCGAGCTGGTGACCTGGGAGGGCGAGTACTTCCGCGTCGACTCCGCCCGCATCTGGGACCTGCCGGACACGCCGGTCGAGATCGGCCAGGCGGTCTCGGGGGAGAAGTCGATCGCCCGCTTCGCGCCGATCGGCGACCACCTCATCACGACCGAGCCCGACGCCGAGCTGATCTCGCAGTGGACCGCGGTCCGCGGTGCGGACGCCGCCCCCTCGCGCACGATCGGCCAGATCCCGATCTGCTGGGCGCCGGACAAGGAGCAGGGAGTCGCGCTGGCCCACGAGCAGTTCCGCTGGTTCGCCGGCGGCTGGGCGGTCAACTCCGATCTGCCGACCCCCGCCGGCTTCGCCGGAGCGAGCCAGTTCGTGCGCCCGGAGGACGTCGCCGAGCAGATCGCCTGCGGCCCCGACCTCGACGAGCTCGCCCAGAGCTTCGTGCCCTACATCGAGGCGGGCTTCACCGACATCGCCCTCGTCCAGGTCGGCGACGAGCTGCAGCAGCGGTTCCTCGACGAGGCGGCGGAGGGGCTCCTGGAGCGCCTGCGCGCACTCGCCCCCTGAGGCCGCTGGCGGGTCGCGCGGTCAGAATCCGCGGAGGCGCTCGATGTCGCGCCGGTCGCGCTTCGTCGGGCGGCCCGCTCCGCGGTCACGGACGATCACGCCCGGCGCGGACTCCCGGGGTGGCGGCGCGGGTGTCCGGTCCTCCATGCACTCCGCGGCCACCGGCGCACCGACCCGCTTGACCACGAGTCCACGGACGATCAGCTCCCGATCGAAGCCGCCGATCCGGGCGCGGACCTCGTCGCCGACCCGCACGGTCTGTGCCGCCTTGGCCCGCTCGCCGTTGACGCGGATGTGGCCGGCCCGGGCCGCGGTCGTCGCGGCGGAGCGCGTCTTGTAGATGCGCACCGCCCAGAGCCACGCGTCCACCCGCACGGCACCGGTCACCGGGATCTGCATCCCCCCAGTCTACGAACGGCGCCCGCTCGCCACCCACCCCGCGGTCCTACACTGGCCGCCGACAAGGAGGTTCCCATGAACCGAGACGACAGCATCTACACCGGAGCGGACGACGCGCTGCGGAGCGGCGACGACCGCATGGTCGCGGCGAACGACAGCTCCGGAGCCGGCGGAACCCGCGGCGACGTCGGCATGAGCACGACGAGCGGCGAGGGCACCGGGGTCCCCACCCGCGGCGCGCCTCCGCAGAGCGGATCGCCGTCCGAGCTGCGCCCCACCGGATTCCCGCACGCGGGCCTGGAGTTCTCGCTCGTGCCGTCCGGGCACGAGGAGTGGCGGATCGAGCACCCGGGCGGTCGCACTGTCGGCGTCCTCGCCGTCATCTCGCACGCGGGCGAGGAGTCGGAGGCCGTGTTCGTCACGCGCCGCGTCGGCTCCGAGGAGGCCGTGGCCGAGGGCACCGACTGGCGCGGCATCGTGTCGGCCGTGATCAACGACGAGGCGGCGGACGAGCGCGATCCGGTCCAGCTCGACCCCACCGTCGAGCACGTCCGCGGCGGACTGATCAGCCGCGGCCCCGCGGACGTCGACGGCCTCTCCTGAGCCCTCTCTCCTCCGGGACGCCGTCCGCGCTCGGCGCGGGGCGTCCCACGAGGGAGGGTCGGTCGCTCAGCGGGCGAGCAGCGCGGCGTTGATCCGGGCCGAGAGGTCGGCGTCGACCTGGCGGGCGGTCCCGTCGACGGCGCGGACGGGTGCGGCGTTGCGCGCGCTCGAGACCAGCCACGCCGCGTCCGCCGCCTCCAGATCGCCCGAGCGCAGCGGACGCACCGCCGTCCCGAGGCCGATGCCCGGCGCGAGCGAGAACAGGTCGGCCTGCGTGGTGCCGGGCAGCAGCCCGAGGCTCGGCGGAGGAGTCACGAGCTCCCCGCCCGTCAGCAGCACGAGGTTCGAGGTCGGCCCCTCGAGCAGGTAGCCGTCGCTCGACACGAACAGGGCGTCGTCGGCACCGCGCCGGGCGGCCTCCCGCGCGGCCGCACGGTTCACCGCGTACGAGAGCGTCTTCGCGCCGGCGAGCAGCCAGGGCGACGTCGACTGCACGTCCGAGCGCAGCCCGCGGTCCAAAAGCACCACGCGCACGCCGTCGCGGCGGGCCGGGCCGAAGTCCGGGCTGGTCTGGACGAAGACGACGCCGGTGGGCCGCCCGCCGCCTTCGACGCCGCGGGTCAGGATCGTCTTCACCATCGCCTCGGCGACGGGCGGGTGCGCGGCCACCGCCGCTCCGATCGCCTCGAGCCAGGCGGCCCGGTCCGGCCGGGGCAGGTCGAGCATCCCGGCCGAGCGCTCGAATCGGTCCAGGTGCGCGTCGAGCGCCTGCAGCCGTCCGTCGACCAGGTTGATCGTCTCGAACACGCCGTCGCCGCGGGTGAAGCCGAGATCGGTG
The DNA here is from genome assembly GCF_002931635.1 of Rathayibacter sp. AY2B7. Classification (NCBI taxonomy): domain Bacteria; kingdom Bacillati; phylum Actinomycetota; class Actinomycetes; order Micrococcales; family Microbacteriaceae; genus Rathayibacter; species Rathayibacter sp. AY2B7. Next base: position 9,754 of record NZ_PSUC01000019.1, read on the forward strand.
ACGTCCAGATCGCCGCGCCCGCTCGGATCGATGCGGTGCGCGGGTCCTCCCGGCGAGTGCGCCTCGGCGTCGAGGGAGGGTCGGTCGAGGACGACGAGGGTCTCAGCGGGCATGGGCGGTGCGGTCCTTCCGGGAGCGGCGGCGGGGTGAGAAGCGGAGCGCCGCGATCGTCAGCAGAGCGCCGATCAGGGAGCCGCTGCCGTTCGAGACGAGGTCCTGCACGTCGGAGACGCGGGTCGGCAGCCACAGCAGCTGCGCGGTCTCGACGGCCGCCGATACGGCGAGCCCGATGGCGGCGGCCCACAGGCGGCGACCCGCCGGCAGCTGCGCGGCGATCAGCGCACCGAGCGGCACGAAGAGCAGCACGTTCGCGGTGAACTCCGCCACGTCGAAGTCGAACCAGCCGGTGAGCGGCGTGGAGGCGAGGAAGGCGATGATCCCGCGGATCAGCGCGTTGGGCTCCCCGGCCGGGTAGGGCGCGGGCGTCAGCGTGATCAGGGCGATCAGCGCGAGCCAGGCGAGCGTCGCGAGGCGGAGGGGTCTCGAGCGGCGCATCGTCCGATTCTGCCAGCCCGTCGGGGTCGGGCGCGGCGGGCGCGGTGTGGGAGGCTGGAGGGCATGACCAGCGAGGACCCCGGCGCGGACGCCGTGCTCCCGCGCCACCCCTTCGACGCGTCGCTCGGCGACGGCTGGGTCGAGATCGGCGACGGACGCCGCTTCTGGGGGCGCTTCGGCGCCGCCGGTCTCCTCCTGCGCGATCCGTCGGGACGCGTCCTGCTCCAGCACCGCGTCAGCTGGAGCCACTTCGGGGACACCTGGGGGCTGCCCGGCGGCGCCCGTCACCCCGAGGAGACGGCCTTCGAGGCGGCCCTCCGGGAGTCGGAGGAGGAGGCGGGCGTCCCCGCCGACCTGATCCGGCCCGTGCTCTCCAGCGTCGTCGTGATCGGCCCGTGGAGCTACTCCACCGTCCTGGCCGAGTCCCGCGAGCACTTCACTCCCCGCATCAGCGACGCCGAGAGCACCGAGCTGCGCTGGGTCGCCCCCGAGGACGTCGACTCCCTGCCGCTGCACCCGGGCTTCGGAGCGGCCTGGCCGGGTCTGCGCGCGCTCGGCTCCTCGATCCCGGTGCTCGTCGTGGATGCCGCCAACGTGGTCGGCTCACGCCCCGACGGCTGGTGGCGCGACCGCGTCGGCGCCGCGGAGCGCCTCCTCGCCTCCCTGGCCCGCCTCGCGGAGGCAGGCGTCTCCGGCCGTCTCCTGGGGATCGACGCCGACACGGTCTGGCCGCGCATCGCCGTGGTGCTCGAGGGAGTGGCGCGCGCCGCCCGTCCGGAGGCGGGCGCTCTCATGGAGCGCCTGACGGTCCACGCGGCCGACGGCTCGGGCGACGACGCGATCGTCGAGCTGGTCGGCGCGCTCGAGACCGCGGTCGTCGTCACGGCCGACCGGGGACTGGCCGCCCGCGTCGAGACGCTCGGGGCCGCCGTGGTCGGTCCGCGCTCGCTGCTCGACCTCCTCGATCCCGCCCGGGAATAGGCCGCGGGTGCACCCGGTTGCATTTCCCATGGCTACGACTGCGATGACCCTCGACTCCCACGACAAGACGATCGCCGACGGCATCGTCCTCATCGACTTCTGGGCCGACTGGTGCGGCCCGTGCAAGCAGTTCGCTCCGGTCTTCGAGGCCACGAGCGAGAAGAACGCCGACATCACGTTCGCGAAGGTCGACACGGAGGACCAGCAGCAGCTCGCCGCGAGCTACGGCATCTCCTCCATCCCCACCCTCGTGGTGTACCGCGACGGCATCCCGCTGATGGCTCAGCCCGGCGCCCTGCCCGCCCCCGCGCTCGACAGCCTGATCGAGCAGGTCCGCGGCCTCGACATGGTCGAGGTGCGCCGCCAGTACGAGGAGGCGAAGGCCGCTCAGGAGGCCGGCGCCGCTTCGCAGGCCTGATCCGCCCGGCGCCTCGACCCGCTCCGCAGGCGGGAGGCGCCCGAAGACGCACGAGAACCCCCGGCAGCCGTGAGGCCGCCGGGGGTTCCGTCGTTCCGAGCCGGGATCAGCCGGTGTTCTGCAGACCCGCCGCGACTCCGTTGACCGCGAGCAGGAGCAGCCGCTGGTTCTGCTCCGTCCCGGATCCGCCCGGGTCCGTGCGGAGCGCCTTCAGTGCGCGCAGCTGCAGGAGCGAGAGCGCGTTGACGTACGGGGTGCGCAGGCGCACGGCACGGCCGAGCACGCGGTGGCCCGTGAGCAGGCTCTCCTCGCCGGTGATCGAGAGCACCCACCGGCGAGTGAGCGCCATCTCGTCGAGCACGAGTCCGGCGAGGTCGTCGCGGGAGTCGAGGGCGAGGTAGCGGCGGGCGATGCCCTCGTCGGTCTTCGCGAGCGACATCTCGACGTTGTCGACCATCGTCGTGAACAGCGGCCAGGAGGCGTAGGCCTCGCGGAGCAGGTCGAGGTCGCCGACGGCCTCGAGGGCGCTGCCCAGCCCGAACCAGCCGGTCAGGTTGACGCGGGCCTGGGTCCAGGCGAAGACCCACGGGATCGCTCGCAGGTCCTCGAGCGACTCGACGGAGAGACCGCGGCGGGCCGGACGCGAGCCGAGGGCGAGCAGGCCCACCTCCTCCTGCGGAGTGACCCGGGCGAACCACGGCGCGAAGCCGTCGGCCTTCACGAGCTCGAAGAAGCGGCGGCGCGACTCGCGGTCCATCGTCGCCGCCACCTCGGCGAAGCGCTCCGCGGCGCCCGCGTTGCGCTCGCCGACCGCGGGGGAAGAGGCGAGCAGCGTCGCTCCCGCCACCTGCTCGATGTGGCGGGTGGCGATGTCCGGGTTGCCGTAGCGGGCGAAGATGACCTCGCCCTGCTCCGTCAGCTTGAAGCGGCCGTCCACCGATCCGGGCGGCTGCGCGAGGACGGCCCGGTTGGCCGGCCCGCCGCCGCGGCCGAGCGCTCCGCCGCGCCCGTGGAAGAGCGTGAGCACGATGCCCTCGTCGGCCGCCCACTGCGCGATGCGCGCCTGCGCGTCGTAGAGCGCGAGCGTCGCCGAGACCGGTCCGACGTCCTTCGACGAGTCGGAGTAGCCGAGCATCACCTCGAGCCGGTTGCCGGTGGCCGCGAGGCGCGCCTGCACCTGGGGGAGGCGGATCATCTCGGCGAGGATGTCGGTCGAGGCGTCGAGGTCGGCGAAGGTCTCGAAGAGCGGGACCGCGTCGATGATCGGCGGCACGCCGTCGGTCGCCGCCTCGGCCAGCTCGAAGACCGTCCGCAGGTCGTCGGCCGACTGCGTGAAGGAGACGATGTACCGCCTCGCCGCGTCGGTGCCGAAGCGCTCCTGGACCTTCGCGATCGCCCGGAACACCGACAGGACCTCGAGGCCGCGCTCGTCGAGCTCCTCGCCGGCGCGGATCGCGGCGATCGTCTCGCGGTGCACCTTCGAGTGCTGGCGCACCTCGATCTCGGCGAGGTGGAAGCCGAAGGTCTCGAGCTGCCAGACGAAGTCCTGGAGGTCGCCGTAGGCGGCGCGGACGTCCTCGGCCTCGACCAGGGACTCCTGGAGGGTGCGCAGCTCGGCCAGCAGCTCGGCGGCGGCGGAGTAGGCCAGCGGCCCCTCGGAGCGGGTCGCGGCCAGGCGCTCGGCCGCGAAGAGCAGGACGCGGCGGTGCGCCTCGTTGGGCGAGCGCTCGGCGATGTCGGCGGCGAGCTCGGGAGCCCGCTCGACGCAGGAGGCCCAGAGCGCCTCGACGGCGGCCGACGGGGGAGTGGTCGACGCGTCGAGGGTCAGCGCGCGGCCCACGCGGCGGGCGACGCGCTCGAGACCCATGAGGACGTGCTCGGAGGCGATGTCGACCGCCGCGAGGGTCGTCTCGGCGGTGACGAAGGGATTGCCGTCGCGGTCGCCGCCGATCCAGGTGCCCAGGCGGACGAAGGCCGGTGCGACCGGTGCCCGGGTGCCCGAGCCCTCGCCGAGCAGGGCGTCGTCGAGGCGGCGGTAGACGCGGGGCAGCACCGAGAACAGCGACTCGTCGAAGACGCTCATCGCGGTGCGCACCTCGTCGAGAGGAGTGGGCTTGGACTCGCGCAGCGGAGCGGTGCGCCACAGCGTGTCGACCTCGGCCAGCAGCCTGCGGCGGATCTCCACCAGCACGACGCCGCCCATGCGCGGGTCGTCGCGCTGCTCGAGCAGGTCGCTGATGCGGCGGATGGTCGAGGCCACCGCGCGGCGGCGGGCCTCGGTCGGGTGCGCCGTGAGGACCGGGCGGAACTCCAGTCGGGACAGGCGCGCGAACGCCTCGTCCTCCCCGAGCTCGCCGGTCAGCCGGCGCATGGAGGCGAGGATCGAGTCCTCGGGCGACTGCGCACCGGCGTCGGCCTCGCGTCGGCGCAGCACGCGGACGCGGTGGAACTCCTCCGCCACGTTGACGAGGTGGAAGTAGCAGGTGAAGGCTCGGGCGACCTCCTCGGCGCGCTCGAGCGTGAGCGAGGCGACGAACTCCTCCGCCTCCGCGGTCCCGGCGGCGTCACCGCTGTCGTAGGCGCTGATCGTGAGCGCGCGCAGGCGCTCCACGTCCTCGTAGAGGGAGGGCTCGCCCGACTCGCGGAGCACCTGGCCGAGCAGCTCGCCCAGCAGGTGGACGTCGGCGCGGATCCTCTCGTCGAGCGGAGGCGCGGTCGTCCCGTCGGCGGAGGAGGGAGCGGTGGCGGAGGCGGGTGCTGCGGTCGCGGCGGACGCGTCGGAGAACGGAGGCACGGGAGAGACCTTAGCGGCGGTGCGTATCGAGCACATGACGCCTGCGTCACGATCCGAACTGGAATGATCGAGGGGTGACCGTGACAACCGCACCCCCCGCTCCCGCCGTCCAGACCGAGCAGGCGGCACCCCATGTCGTCGTGCTGTTCGGCGCCGTCGGCGACCTGGCCCGGCGCAAGCTCATCCCGGGGATGGCCCACCTCGCGCTCTCCTCCCTCGCACCGGACCTGCAGATCGTCGGCACCTCGCTCGAGGAGCACGACGACGCCTCGTTCCGCGCCTTCGCGAAGCTGGCCTACGACGAGTTCGGGAGCCGCTCCCTGACACCGGCGCAGTGGGACGAGTTCGCGTCCAAGCTCCGCTACGTCCCGCAGTCCGCCGGTCCGGCCGCGCTGGCCGCCGCCGTGACCGACGCCGAGGCGGTCCTCGGCCCGGACGTGAGCCGGCTGCACTACCTCAGCGTCCCGCCCAGGGCCGCGCTCTCGGTCGTGCGGATGCTCGCCGAGGCCGGGCTGGTCGAGCGCTCGCGGATCATCATGGAGAAGCCGTTCGGCGTCGACCTCGAGAGCGCGGTCGTCCTCAACGCGGAGCTCCACGAGACCTTCAGCGAGGAGCAGATCTTCCGGATCGACCACTTCCTCGGCAAGGAGCCGGCGCAGAACATCCTCGCCTTCCGCTTCGCCAACGGCCTCTTCGAGCCCATCTGGAACCGCAACTTCATCGATCACGTCCAGATCGACATCCCCGAGCGCCTGACTCTCGACCGCCGCGCCGAGTTCTACGAGTCCACCGGCGCCTACAAGGACATGGTCGTCACCCACCTCTTCCAGGTGCTGGCGTTCATGGCCATGGAGCCGCCGACCGCGCTGGAGCCGCAGGCCATCAGCGAGGAGAAGAACAAGGTCTTCCGCTCGATGCGTCCGCTCAACCCCGAGAACGTGGTGCGCGGCCAGTACATCGGCTACCGCGACGAGCCTGGCGTCGCCGCCGACTCCGAGACCGACACCTTCGTCGCGCTGAAGTGCGAGATCGACAACTGGCGCTGGGCGGGAGTGCCGTTCTACCTCCGCACCGGGAAGCGGATGGCCGAGGGCCAGCGCATCATCTCGATCGCGTTCCGCGAGCCCCCGAAGAGCATGTTCCCGCAGGGCTCCGGAGTCGGTGCCCACGGCCCGGACCACCTCACCTTCGACCTGGCGGACGCCTCGAAGGTCTCGCTCTCGTTCTACGGGAAGCGCCCCGGTCCCGGCATGCGGCTCGACAAGCTGAGCATGCAGTTCGCACTCCAGGAGACCGACCGGGCGGGCGACGCGCTCGAGGCCTACGAGCGCCTGATCCTCGACGCGATGCGCGGAGACCACACGCTGTTCACCACCGCGGAGGGCATCGAGCGGCTCTGGGAGGTCTCCGCGCCCCTCCTGCAGGATCCGCCGCCCGTCCGTCTCTACGCGCCCGGCTCCTGGGGGCCGAACGCGATCCACCAGCTGATCGCGCCGCACGCCTGGCGCCTGCCGTTCGAGCGGGTCTGGCGCGACAAGCGCTGACCACGCCGCCGTGCGCCCCGCCTAGGCTGGGCGCATGGCGCGCACCGGTGAGGACCGGATCTGGACGGTCCCGAACGTCCTCAGCATGGTGCGCCTCGCCCTGGTGCCGGTGTTCCTCGTGCTCGTGGTCCTCGGCGAGGACGCGCTCGCGCTCCTGACCCTCGTCGTCTCGAGCCTCACCGACTACCTCGACGGCTGGATCGCGCGCCGTTTCGACCAGATGACGCGCCTCGGCCGCGTCCTCGATCCGGCCGCCGACCGCCTCTACATCTTCGCCACCGTCCTGGGCCTCGCGGCCCGCGGACTGGTGCCCTGGTGGCTGGTCGCCGTGCTGCTCGCCCGCGACCTGATGCTCGTGGTCCTGGCGGTCGTCCTGGCGAACAACGGCTACGGACCGCTTCCCGTGCACCACCTGGGGAAATTCGCGACCTTCTGCCTCTTCTACGCGCTCCCGCTGATCATGCTGGGGCAGGCGTTCCCGGCCCTCGCGCCCGCCTCGCTCCCCATCGCCTGGGCCTTCGCGCTGTGGGGCGCGTTCCTCTACTGGTGGGCCGGGATCGTCTACGCCGTCCAGACGCGGGACCTCGTCCTGGGGGTCCGCACAGGTGCTCAGGGGTCCGACGAGGGTCACGATTCGGATACGCTGACCTGATAGGAGGTACGTCTTGGTCGAGCCCGTCGGTGGAGCATCATCCGCCCAGCACAATTCCGTTCCCGGTGAGCCGTCGACGGAGACGACTCTGACGTTCACCGACGACATCGGCGCCCAGCTCGCCGCTCTCGACAACCGCGCGTCGCGCGAGGAGGCCGAGGCCGTCGGCGCTCTGCCCTCGGGATCCGCGCTGCTGGTCGTGCGCCGCGGACCGAACACCGGCGCCCGCTTCCTCCTCGACACCGACTCCACGACGGTCGGCCGGCACCCCGACGCGGGCATCTTCCTCGACGACGTCACGGTCTCGCGCCGGCACGCCGAGTTCGTCCGCCGCGGCACGGCGTTCGAGGTCCACGACCTCGGCTCCCTGAACGGCACCTACTTCGACGGGGTCCGGATCGAGTCCGCGATCCTCACCGACGGCTCCGAGGTGCAGGTCGGCAAGTTCCGCCTCACCTTCTACGCGTCCCGCGCCGACCTCGTCGCCGCTCCGGACGCGTGAGCCGTGGGCCGCTCCTCCGCGCGCGCCCTCCCCACCGGCTCCGCCGCTCTGCTGAGCATCGGGCAGGTGCTGGCCAGGCTCACCACTGAGTTCCCGGACGTCACCCCGTCCAAGCTGCGCTTCCTCGAGGAGCAGGGGCTCGTCTCGCCGGCCCGCACCGACTCGGGCTATCGCAAGTTCTCGGGCTCCGACGTCGAGCGCCTCCGGATGATCCTCGCGCTGCAGCGCGACCACTACCTCCCCCTCAAGGTCATCCGCGGGTACCTCGACGACATCGACGCCGGACGCGAGCCCGCCCTGCCGGCCGGTGTCGGGGGTCCGAGCGCCTCGCTCCTCGGCCCCGCCACGCGCTTGACCCGCGAGGGCCTCGCGGCCGAGTCCGGTGCCACGCCCGCTCTCGTTCAGGAGGCCATCGCCGCCGGGCTCGTGCGGGGCGGCGACGTGTTCGGGGACGAGGCCGTGACGACGCTCAAGGCGCTCGTCGACCTCGGCCGATCGGGTATCGAGCCCCGTCACCTCCGACCGCTCCGCGTCGCCGTCGAGCGCGAGATGTCGCTCATCGAGAGCGTCGTCGCCTCCAGCGCCCGCCGCGGAGAGGCGTCCGGCTCCGCCGGTGCTGCCGAGAACGCGGTGGGGCTCGCGACCCAGCTGGGCATGATCCGCGGGGCGATGGTGCGCAGCGCCCTCTCGCGGATCGCCCGCTCGTGAGGGCCGCGCCGCCGGCCGACGGGCGGCCCGTGCGACACGCCGTGGCGCCGAGGCCGATGTCGTTTACTCGGCCTGCGCCGGTCGGTACGGTAGGGAGCGCGTTCGGAGGATCCGGCGTCCGGATCCGAGAGGCACAGGGATGAGAGAAGTCAGCCGCGACGTCAGCGGCCAGCGCGACCTCGTCCTGTTCACCGACGGACTGCCCGAGCTCGACGCCGACGCGGGCTACCGCGGGGCCGTCGCGGCGCGCGCCGCGGGGATCACCTACCGGCAGCTCGACTACTGGGCGCGGACCGAGCTCGTCGAGCCCACCGTGCGCGGCGCGTCCGGCTCCGGCACGCAGCGGCTCTACGGCTTCCGGGACATCCTCGTGCTGAAGCTGGTCAAGCGCCTGCTCGACACCGGCATCTCGCTCCAGCAGATCCGCACGGCGGTCAACCAGCTCCGCGAGTCCGGGGTCGACGACCTCGCGCAGACGACCCTGATGAGCGACGGCGCGAGCGTCTACCTCTGCACCTCGAACGACGAGGTCATCGACCTGCTCAGCCGCGGCCAGGGCGTCTTCGGCATCGCCGTCGGCAAGGTCCTGCGCGAGGTCGAGTCGAGCCTCGTCGAGCTCGACCACCAGTCGGTCGACCCGGGCGACGAGCTCGCCCGGCGCCGCGCCTCCCGCCGCGTCGGCTGACCGCCCACCCCTCGCGGGTCGGCCGCGGCTCCGGGGACTCCGGGGTCTCCTCCGCGCGCTCAGCTGATCAGGAGCGGACCCGCCTGCAGCCGTGCCGCGCGAGCGACGGGCGGCACCCGAGTCTCACCGTGCTGGTCGAATGGCGGGCCCCGCCCGCGTGATCCGTCCGCTGGACGCGAGCTCCCCGCCGATCACGCCCGCTCACCATGCTGGTCCGATGACGGGCTCCGTCCGCGTCCCGCCCTGCTGATCTCTCAGCGGGCTCCGCTCGTCTGCGGTCATGCTGATCGAGTAGCGCGCTCCGCCCGCGTACGGATATCCCACGCCGAACTTCGACGCCGAGCGTCCGCCGGCGCCGTCCCTGGCACTCGTCGAGCACCGAGCATCGCCCGCGTCCCGAAACCTCGACCCGGAGAAGTCGGGCGGACCCGCCCGCCCTAGGTCGCGGTGGGGACCTGCTCGCCGATGCGACCGGTGCGGATCACGCGGTCGAGCAGCAGGTCGAAGTTGTGCGCCATCTCCTGAGCGCTCTCCCCGGGCCAGACGTGCACGGGCTTCGCCGCGCCCTGCGCCTGCTGGAGGGAGGTGCGCTCCGGGAGCTGCGGGCTGAGGACGAGCGGCCCGAACATGTCGCGCAGCTCCTTGATCCGGAACTGGTGCTCCAGCGACTGGACGCGGGCGCGGTTGACGATGATGCCCAGCGGCTGGAGGCGCGGGCTGAGTCCGCGGCGGATCTCCTCGATCGCCCGGAGCGCCCGGTCGGCGGCGGCCACCGAGAACAGGCCCGGCTCCGTGACGACGGCGACGCGGTCGCTCGCGGCCCACGCCGTGCGGGTCAGGGCGTTGAGCGAGGGGGCGCAGTCGATCAGCACGAGGTCGTAGTCGGCCTCGACGCTCGCGAGGGCCTCCTCGAGCTTCCAGATGTCGCGGATGCTGGGGTGCGGCCCGTCGAAGTTGATCGCGGAGGGGCTGCCGATCAGCACGTCGATCGTGCCGTGGTGCTCCTTGGTCCAGCCGGAGGGGGCGATCGCCGAGCGGACGATCTTCTCCTTCGGCGACGTCAGGACGTCGGCGATGTTGAGGTGGCCGGCGACGTTGATGTCCATTCCGGTCGACACGTCGGACTGGGGATCGAGGTCGACGACCAGCGTTCGCAGGCCCTTCGAGAACGCCGCGGATGCAAGGCCGAGCGTCACCGTGGTCTTGCCGACGCCGCCCTTGAGGGAGCTCACGCTGAGTACATGCATGGCTGACTACTTTACGTTCCTCCGGGCGGCAGAACCTAACCGTTCGCTGCACGCGCCGTCCGCGCCGACTCCGGAAGCGGGCCGCACTAGCAGTCGGAGCGCGCTCCGACCAAGCCGCCCGGCGCGATCCGGGCCCGCCGGTACACTCGTCCTGAGCGGAAGGAGGCTCGTTCGCATGGATGAGCGCAACGACGAACAGCCCGACACCGGCACCGGTCCCACGCCGCGGACCGCCATGGACGCGGCTCGGGAATCGGGTCAGTACTCCCCGCGAGCGAGCGACACCGCTCCGACCCTCCTGCCCGACGGCGTGCGGATCACCCCGCCCGGCCCGCGGCGCCGCTCCACCGCCCCCGCTCCGGTCGAGGACGAGGACGCGATCGACGTCGGCCGCCTCGGCCTGCCACCCTCGCGCTCGCACGCTCTCGTGGCCCCGGAGCCGAGTCCTGCTCCGACCCCCTCACCGGCTCCCGCTCACCCGTCCGGCACGAACGGACCGGTCTCGGCGGGGATCCCCGCCCGAGCGGAGTCCGCCGAGAAGCCCGCGGCGTCCGAGTCCGCGGGGGAGCCCGCCGCCGTCCCCACGCGCCGCGACCGCCTCCGCGCCGAGTCCTCGAGCGCCGCTCCCGCCCCGTCCGCGCCGAGCGCCGCCGTCCCTGAGTCGGCGTCGATGCTCACCCCGGACAGGCTCCTGGAGGTCAACCGCAAGACACGCCCCGCTCCCACGGGCGGCTGGCACCGCTTCCTCTACGGCTTGACCTTCCACACGGTCAACCTCGGCGACTCCGCGAAGGTGAAGGCGTGGAAGGCGATGGACGAGCGGATCGGCCGGCAGTTCGAGGGCGGCACCCGCTTCGTCCCGGTCATGACCCGCAAGGGCGGCGTCGGCAAGACGACGGTCACGACGCTCCTGGGCATGGCCCTCGCCGATGCGCGCGAGGACCGCATCATCGCGGTCGACGCGAACCCCGACCGCGGCACCCTGGCCGAGCGCGTCCCCAAGCAGACGCGGGCCACAGTCCGCGACGTCGTGAACCGCGCGGCCGGCGTGACCGGGTTCACCGAGTTCTCGACGATGGTCTCCCGCGACGAGACCCGCCTCGACGTCCTCGCCTCCGACACCGACCCGCAGCTCTCCGAGGCGTTCGACGAGGACGACTACAACGTGGTCGCCGACCTGGTCGAGCGCTTCTACTCGATCATGCTCACCGACTGCGGCACGGGCATCGTGCACTCGGTGATGCGGCCCACGCTGCAGCGCGCCGACACGGTGGTGATCGTCTCGGGCGGCAGCGTCGACGAGGCCCGCCTGGCCTCCGAGACCCTCACCTGGCTGGACGCGAACGGCTACGGCGCCCTGGTGCGCAACGCGGTCGTCGCGCTCAACACGGCGACGCAGGGCACGAGCCTGGTGAAGCTGGAGGAGATCGAGTCGCACTTCCGCTCCCGCGTCCGCGACATCGTCCGCATCCCCTACGACCCGGTGCTCGCCGCCGGCTCCGTGGTGAAGTGGGAGCAGCTGCGCGAGGGCACGAAGGACGCCGCGCGCCTGCTCGCCGCGCTCGTGGTCGAGGGCATGCCGGTCCGACGTGTCTGAGCCCCGGGCCTCCGGGGCGGCGTCCGCCGCGCACCAGGACCGCACCGACGGACCCGACGCGTCCACCGACGGCTTCGATCTGATCGTCATCGGGGCCGGCTCCGGCAACTCGATCGTCGGTCCGGAGTTCGACGGCCTCCGGGTCGCGATCCTCGACGACGGCGAGTGGTTCGGCGGCACCTGCCTCAACGCCGGCTGCATCCCGACCAAGATGTTCGTCCATGTCGCCGACGTGGTCACCGACGTCGACCAGGGCGGCCCGATCGGCGTCCACTCCCGCCTCCGCCGCCCCGAGTGGGCCGAGGTGCGCGACCGGGTCTTCGGCCGGATCGACGCGATCAGCGAGGGCGGGTTCGAGTACCGCGATCAGCGCTCCCCGAACGTGACCGTCCTCCGCGAGAGCTTCGGCTTCGAGTCGCTCGGAGACGGCGACCGCCCGCACGTCCTCGTCAGCGCCAGCGGTGCCCGCATCAGTGCGCCGCAGGTGGTCGTGGCCGCCGGCTCGCGGCCCAGGCCGCTCCTCGCCGCGTACGCGCCCGACCCCCGCATCCAGGACTCCTCCTCGGTCATGCGGCTCGACGAGCTCCCCGAGCGGATGCTGATCCTCGGCGGCGGCGCGGTGGCCGTCGAGTTCGCCCACGTCTTCTCCTCCTTCGGCACGGCCGTGACCGTCGCCGTCCGCGGCGACCGCCTCCTCCGCGCCCTCGACGAGGACGTCTCGCGCCGGTTCACCGGGATCGCCGCCGAGCGGTACACGTTGCTCACCGGAGTGAGCGCCGAGAGCGTCGACGCCCGACCTGACGGGCTCCGCGTCGCCCTCAGCGACGGCACGACGGTCGAGACCGACCTGCTCCTCGTCGCCCTCGGCCGCGACCCCAACAGCGACACGGTCGCCGCCGCCTCCGTCGGGATCGATCTGCACGAGGACGGCCGGATCAGCGTCGACACCGAGCAGCGCGTCCTCTCCGGCGGACGCCCCGTGCCCGGCCTCTTCGCCCTCGGCGACGTGTCGTCCCGCTGGCAGCTCAAGCACGTCGCCAACCACGAGGCGCGCCTCGTGGCGCACAACCTCCTGCATCCGGGCGAGCTGCTCTCCAACACCCTCTCGCCGGTGCCCGGCGCGATCTTCGCCCACCCGCAGATCGCCCACTTCGGGCTCACCGCGGCCGAAGCGCGGGACCAGGGCCTGGACGTCGTCACCGTCACCCAGGAGTACGGCTCCACCGCCTTCGGCTGGGCGCTCGAGGACGACTCCAGCGCCTGCCTCCTGGTCGTCGGACTCGACGGCACCCTCCTCGGCGCGCACATCATCGGGCCGCAGGCCAGTATCCTCATTCAGCCGCTCGTCCAGGCCGCCAGCGCCGGCACCGGCATCCGCGGACTCGCCCGCAGCCAGTACTGGCCGCACCCCGCAGCGAGCGAAGTCGTCGAGAACGCCCTCCTGAGCGCGGAGGAGGCCCTGAGGGAGCGCACCACATGACCGAACGCCAGATCCGCATCTTCGGGGACCCGGTGCTGAAGACCCCGTCCACGACCATCGAGACGGTCGACGCCGGCGTCCGCGGCCTCGTCGAGGACCTCATCGACAGCGTCCGACCGCCCGGACGCGCCGGCGTCGCAGCCCCCCAGATCGGCGTCAACCTCCGCGCTTTCAGCTACAACGTCGACGGCGTCATCGGCTACATCCTCAACCCCGAGATCATCGAGCTCAGCGGAGACCCGCAACCGGTCGACGAGGGCTGCCTCTCCGTCCCGAACCTCTGGTACCCCGCGATCCGCTACCCGCACGCGAAGGTCCGCGGCACCGACCTGGACGGCAACGAGATCGTCCTCGAAGGCGACGGCCTCATGGCCCAGGCCCTCCAGCACGAATGCGACCACCTCGACGGACGCCTCTACCTCGACCGCCTCTCCCAGGACGACCGGCGCGCCGCCATGAAGGCCGTCCGGGAATCCGACTGGTTCTGAGTTCGATTCCGGGCCGGTCCCTGCCCGGCCCGGCGCGGTCGGCTCAGCGAGGTGGGGGCGTTCCGTGGAGCGTCGTGCGATCCGCCGACGGTGAAGCGCTGGTACGCGCTTCACCGGATACGGCTGTGTTGGTGGGGAGCCGGTCCTTGCCCGGCTCCGCGCGGTCGGCCGCTCAAGATGGGCGCGTTCCGTGGAGCGTCGTGCGATCCGCCGACGGTGAAGCGCTGGCACGCGCTTCACCGGATACGGCTGTGTTGGTGGGGAGCCGGTCCTTGCCCGGCTCCGCGCGGTCGGCTTTTCGAGGTGGGCGCGTTCCATGGAGCGTCGTGCGTTCCGCCGACGGTGAAGCGCTGGCACGCGCTTCACCGGATACGGCTGTGTCGAGGGGGAGCCGGTCCTTGCCCGGCTCCGCGCGGTCGGCTTTTCGAGGTGGGGGCGTTCTGAGGAGCGTCGTGCGTTCCGCCGACGGGAAAGCGCTGGTACGCGCTTTCCCGGATACGGCTGTGTTGAGGGGGAGCCGGTCCCTGCCCGGCTCGGCGCGGTCGGCACCGCGACAGGGACGCGTCGAGGAGAGCGTCGGGCGTTCCGCCGACGGGATAGAGCTGGGCGCGCTGTCCCGGAGGCGGCTGCGATCGGGACGGCCTGCTGGTGACGCGGGGAGAGCGCGGGGTCAGCGGAGGGAGATGCCCTCGGTGGCGGGGGCGGCCGAGTAGACGGCGGCGATGGTGTCGGCGAAGTCGGCGAGGATGACGTTGCGCTTGATGCTCATCTTCGGAGTCAGGTGACCGCTCGCCTCCGTGAACTCGGTCGGGAGGATCACGAACTTCCGGATCGACTCGGCGCGGGACACGCGCTCGTTCGCCGCATCGACGGCCCGCTGCACCTCGGCCAGAACGACCGGGTTCACGGCCGCGTCCTCGAGCGAGAGGCCCTTGTCCTGCCCGTTGTTGGCGAGCCACGTCGGCAGCATCTCGGAGTCGAGCGTGACCAGAGCAGCGATGAACGGGCGCTGATCGCCGACGACGACGACCTGGCCTACCAGCGGGTTCGCGCGGATCGGATCCTCCAGCGCCGCCGGAGCGACGTTCTTGCCGCCGGCGGTGACGATGATCTCCTTCTTCCGCCCGGTGACGCGCAGGTACCCGTCCTCGTCCAGGGTTCCGAGGTCGCCCGTGCGGAACCACTCGCCGTCGAAGGACTCGGCCGTCGCCGCCCCGTTGTTCCAGTAGCCGCCGAAGACGTCGATGCCGCGCACCTGGATCTCGCCGTCGCCCGCGATCCGGATCGAGACCCCGGGCATCGCCGGGCCCACCGAGCCGATCTTGAACCGCTCGGTGCGGTTGACCGTGGCGGGCGCCGTCGTCTCCGTGAGGCCGTAGCCCTCGAGGATCTTGATGCCGAGGCTGTGGAAGAAGTGCCCGAGCCGGTCTCCCAGCGGCGCCGAGCCGGACACCGCGAAGCGGACGTTCCCGCCCATGGCGGTGCGCAGCTTCGAGTACACGAGCCGGTCGAAGAGGAGGAACTGCAGCTTCAGCGCGAGCGGCACCGAGCCCGCCTCGAGCGCCATCGAGTGGGCGACGGCGACGTCGGCCGCGCGGCGGAAGATCTTCCCCTTCCCCCCGGCCTCGGCCTTCTGCTCGGCGGAGTTGTAGACCTTCTCGAACACGCGCGGCACGGCCAGGAGGAACGTCGGCTTGAAGGACGCGAGCGAGGGGAGCAGCTGCCTGGTGTCGGCCTGGTGCCCCACCTTCACCCCGCCGTGCACGCAGAGGATCGCGATGAAGCGGGCGAACACGTGCGCCGTGGTGATGAACAGCAGCGTCGACGCGCCGGGCTGGTGGATCAGCTCCGTCAGGGCGACCGCCGAGTTGCGGCTGAGCTCGACGAAGTTCGAGTGCCGGATGATGCAGCCCTTGGGGCGGCCGGTGGAGCCGGAGGTGTAGATGATCGTCGCGATGTCGGTGCCGGTCGCCAACGAGCGGCGGCGCTCGATCTCGGCGTCCGGCACGTCGACGCCGCGCGCGACGAGCTTGTCCAGATCGCCCAGCCCGATCTGCCAGGCGAGGCGGACCTCGGGAAGGTCGGCGCGGATCTCGTCGAAGCGGGCGAAGTGCTCGGGGGTCTCGACGATCACGGCGTGCGCGCCGGAGTCGGCGAGGTTCCACTGCACCTGCGCGGGGGAGGACGTCTCGTACACCGGGACGAGGACCCCGCCGGCGAACCAGACGGCGAAGTCGATCAGCGTCCACTCGTAGCGCGTCTTGCAGATCAGCCCGACCTTCTCGCCCGGCTCGAGGCCGGCGGCGACGAAGCCCTTCGCGAGAGCCGTGACCTGGTCGAGGAACTCCTGCGCCGTCACATCGCGCCAGCCGTCGCCGTCGGGCAGCGCGAAGAGCGGGCGATCGGGCGTCTCGCGGACGCGGTCCAGCAGGAGGGCGGTCGTGTTGGCCTGGGGATCGGCCGGAACCACCAGGGGGGAATCGAACTGGTCCACGGCAACTCCTTCGGTACCTGAATGAACGTCGTCTCCACCCTACCGGCGCGGCGCAAGCTGTGGATCCGTTCAGGGTAACGATCCAGGGGTGGCTCCGCGAGGAGGGCCGACACGCGTCGCCGGGTCTCGCCGCTGAGCCGCATCGGAGCGCTCGCGGTCACTACACTCGTCCTGGCCGCCGCTCAGGGCGGCCCGCCGACGCTGCCGCGCCGGTGGCGACGGGAAGGCGGTTCGCGTGCACGCGATCGGGATCGACATCGGCGGCACGAAGATCGCCGGAGCCCTGGTCGACGAGTTCGGGGGGATCCTCCGCGAGGACCGTCGGCCCACTCCTGCCGGGCACCCCGAGCTGATCGTCGACGTCGTGGTCGAGATGGTCGAGCATCTGCGCTCCGGCCTGCTCCCGGGAGACGTCTCCGCGGTCGGAGTCGCCGCCGCCGGCTTCATCGACGCCTCGCAGTCGATCGTCTACTACGCCCCGAACATCAACTGGCGCAACGAGCCCTTCCGCGAGAAGCTCTCGGCCCGCATCGACCTGCCGATAATCATCGAGAACGATGCGAACGCCGCCGGCTGGGCCGAGTTCCGCTACGGCTCGGGCCGCCTCGTCAGCGACATGCTGATGCTCACCATCGGCACCGGAGTGGGTGGCGCGATCGTCATCAACGACCGGCTCCTGCGCGGCGGCTTCGGCGCCGCGGCCGAGATCGGGCACATGCGCGTCGTCCCCGGAGGCCTGCCCTGCGGCTGCGGCGCCCGCGGCTGCATCGAGCAGTACGGCTCGGGCCGCGCGCTCCAGCGCTTCGCCGGCGAGCTGGCCGACGCGGGCGGGATCGGCCAGGGCATCGCCGACGCCCGCGCCCGCAACGGCGGCGAGCTGAACGGCCATCTCATCTCCGAGCTGATCACCGCCGGCGACCTCGGCGCCCTCGCGGCGCTGCGGCAACTCGGCCACTGGCTGGGCGAGGCGGCGGCCAGCCTGAGCGCCGTCCTCGACCCGCAGATGTTCGTCATCGGCGGCGGAGTTGCGCAGGCGGGCGATCTCCTGCTGGACCCCATCCGCCAGGCCTACCTCGACAACCTCCCCGCCCGGGGCTACCACCCCGAGCCCGAGTTCCGCATCGCGGAGCTCGTCAACGACGCCGGAGTCGTGGGGGCCGCCGACCTGGCGCGCCTGCACGCGAGCTCCCTCTAGCGGCACCCGCCGCACCCGATCCGCCGCACCGCCGAGGAGCCCGATGTTCTACTGGTTCATGAAGCACATCGTCGCGGGCCCGCTCCTGAAGACGATCTTCCGGCCGTGGGTGGTCGGTGCCGACAAGGTGCCGCAGAACGGCGGCGTGATCCTCGCGAGCAACCACCTCTCCTTCATCGACTCCGTGATCCTCCCGCTGGTGATCGAGCGGAACATGGTCTTCCTCGCCAAGAGCGACTACTTCACCGGCAAGGGCCTCAAGGGCTGGGCGACGCGGACGTTCTTCACCGCCACGGGGATGCTGCCCATCGACCGCTCCGGTGGCAAGGCGTCGGAGGCCTCGCTCAACACGGGCCTCCGCGTCCTCGCGGGCGGCCACGCCCTGGGCATCTATCCCGAGGGCACGCGCAGCCCCGACGGCCGCATGTACCGCGGCCGCACCGGTGTCGCGCGCATGGTCCTCGAGGCCCGCGTGCCCGTCATCCCGGTCGCCATGATCGACACCGCGCGCATCATGCCCATCGGCAAGCGCCTGCCGAAGCTGGGCCGCATCGGCATCGTCTTCGGGGAGCCGCTCGACTTCAGCCGCTTCGAGGGCATGGAGGGCGACCGGTTCATCCTCCGCTCGATCACCGACGAGATCATGTACGAGCTCCTCGCCCTGAGCGGCCAGGAGTACCTCGACGTCTACGCGACCTCGGTCAAGGAGAAGCGCGCGGCCCTCACCCGCTGAGCGCCTGCTCGACGACGGGGCCCCCTCCCGGCCGAGCGCCCTGCCAGGCGATAAGCTCGTCAACCGCTGCCGTCCGTCCGGACGGTGGCCCTCCGCGCGCCGCTGGCGCCCGTCAGAACCGGGAACACCCTCGTGGTCATCGATCCGAACGAACCGTACGTCCTCGCCGCCCCCTCCGTGGTCGCCGGCCTGGACTATTGGCGCGAGCTCGAGATCAAGCAGCAGCCGCAGTGGCCCGATGCGGAGGCCGTGCGAGCGGCGTCCGCCGAGGTGGCCGCGCTCCCTCCGCTGGTGTTCGCCGGCGAGGTGGACCAGCTGCGCGAGCGTCTCGGAGCCGCGGCCCGCGGCGAGGCGTTCCTCCTGCAGGGCGGCGACTGCGCCGAGACCTTCGCCGGAGCGACCGCGGAGCAGATCCGCAACCGCGTCAAGACCGTGCTGCAGATGGCCGTCGTCCTGACCTACGGCGCGAGCATGCCCGTCATCAAGATGGGCAGGATGGCCGGCCAGTTCGCGAAGCCGCGCTCGAGCGACCTCGAGACCCGCGGCGACGTGACCCTGCCCGCCTACCGCGGCGACATCGTCAACGGCTACGACTTCACCCCGGAGTCGCGCGCCGCGGACCCGCGCCGCATCGTGCAGGGCTACCACACCGCCGCCTCGACGCTGAACCTCATCCGCGCCTTCACGCAGGGCGGATTCGCCGACCTGCGGCTCGTCCACTACTGGAACAAGGGCTTCACCGAGAACCCGCAGAACCAGCGCTACGAGCAGCTGGCCCGCGAGATCGACCGCGCGGTCAAGTTCATGGTGGCGTGCGGGGCCGACTTCGAGGGCATGAAGCGCACCGAGTTCTACACCGGCCACGAGGGCCTGCTGATGGACTACGAGCGCCCCATGACGCGCATCGACTCGCGGACCGGCACGCCGTACAACACCTCCAGCCACTTCATCTGGATCGGCGAGCGCACCCGCGAGCTCGACGGCGCGCACGTCGACTTCCTGTCGCGGGTGCGCAACCCGATCGGCGTGAAGCTCGGCCCGTCGACCACGCCCGAGACGATGCTCGAGCTGATCGACAAGCTCGACCCCGAGCGGGAGCCCGGTCGCCTCACCTTCATCACCCGCATGGGTGCCGGGAGGATCCGCGACGCCCTCCCGCCGCTGCTCGAGGCCGTCAAGCGGAGCGACGCCCTGCCGCTGTGGGTGACCGATCCGATGCACGGCAACGGGCTGACGACGCCGACCGGCTACAAGACCCGTCGCTTCGACGACGTGGTCGACGAGGTCAAGGGCTTCTTCGAGGCGCACCGCGCCGCGGGGACGCACCCCGGCGGCATCCACGTCGAGCTCACGGGCGACGACGTCACCGAGTGCCTCGGCGGCTCGGAGCACATCGACGAGGCGACGCTCGCCACCCGGTACGAGTCGGTCTGCGACCCGCGCCTCAACCACATGCAGTCGCTCGAGCTCGCGTTCCTCGTGGCGGAGGAGCTCCGGGGCCGCGCGATCTGATCCGGCCCCGACCGCCGGTCGAGTCCCCGTCGAGGGGCTCGACCGGCGGCGTCAGGTCGTGATGGTGATGGACAGCTGGATCGTCGTGCCGCGCTGCACGAGATCGCCGGCCTTGTTGGACTGGTTCGTGACCTTGGTCAGCTCGTTCGGCGCCGCGTCGATCAGCGGGCCGAGCGTCGTCAGGGAGTAGCTCCACGACAGGTCCGCCGCCTCGAGGGCCGCCTTCGCCTCGTCGCGGTTCATCCCCACGACGTTCGGCACGGCGACGGGCTCGGGCCCCTTCGACACGACGACCGAGACGGTGTCGCCGGTCACGGCGGGCGCCTCCGGGTTCGCCTGCGTGAGGACGACGCCCGCGGCCACGGTGTCGCTCCAGTCCTCGCCGCTGCGGTCGAGGGCGAGACCGGCCGCCTCCGCCTTCGCCGTCGCGTCGTCGATCGAGAGGCCGACGACGTTCGGGATCGGTCCGAGGCTCACCACCATCGCGATGGTGCTGGTCTCGGACATCGTCTCGGGCAGCGCCGATCCGTCCGGCAGCGAGGCGGAGACGACCACACCCGCGTCGACGTCGGCGTCGAAGATCTTCGAGACGTCGCCGACGGTGAAGGAGCCGCCCGTCACCGCGGCGGCAGCGTCGGCCTCCGAGAGGCCGGCGAGCGACGGGACCGGCAGCTGGCGCGGCCCGCTCGAGACGGTCAGTGTGATGACGGAGCCCTTGTGCACCCCCTGCCCGCCGGGCGGATCGGAGCTCACCACCGTCCCCGCGGGCACGGTGAGGTCGGGCGTCTCCTGCGGCTGCACCTCGAAGCCCTGCGCCTGCAGCTGCGCCGTCGCGTCCTGCTGCGACTGGCTGACGACGTCCGGGATCGACACGATCGCGCCGGGTCCCTCGCCGAACCACCAGGCCGTCCCGCCGCCGATGAGCGCCAGGAGGAGGACGACCACCGTGAGCAGGACGCCGCGGCGCCGTCGGACGCGGCGCCTGCTCGCGAGCCGGGCGACGGTGTCGTCGTCCTCGTCGACCACGAGCACCGCTCCGGGGGCCGGCGCCGGGTCGAAGACCGAGGTCTGCCCGGGCTCCGCCGTATCGAAGACGGCCGTCGCGGGCGCCGGATCGGCGACGGGCGCCGGGAGCGGGGTGACCGCCTGCGTGTCGCCGCGGCGGTCGCTCGGTGTGATGCCCATGAGCCGCTCGGCCTCGAGCAGCTGCGCGAGCATGACACCGGCGTCGCGGGGCCGCATGTCCGGGTCGCGCTCGGTCGCCCAGAGGACGAGCTCGTCGAGCGAGGTGGGGACGGAGGCGACCGTCGCGCTGGGGTACGGGACGGAGTCGTTCGCGTGCTGGTACGCGATCTGCATCGGCTGCTCGCCCGTGAAGGGCTGCTCTCCGGTGAGCATCTCGTAGATCATGATCCCGATGGCGTAGATGTCGCTGCGGGTGTCGGCGGTGCCCCGCGTGACCAGCTCGGGGGAGAGGTAGGCGATCGTGCCGAGGAGGGCCTGGCCGGAGGCGGTGTTGGCGGAGGCGGCGCGCGCGAGGCCGAAGTCGCCGATCTTGATCCGGCCGTCGTCGGCGAGGAGCACGTTCTCGGGCTTGAGGTCGCGGTGGAGGATCCCGGCGCGGTGCGCGGCGGCGAGACCCGAGAGCACGGAGTGCATGATGTCGACGACCTGCTGGGCGGTCAGCCGGCCGCGCTCCTTGAGCAGGTCGCGCAGGGTGATCCCGGGGAGGTACTCCATCACCAGGTAGGCCATGTCCGAGTCCTGGCCCTGGTCGAAGACGCTGACCACGTTCGGGTGGGCGAGACGGGCGGCGGAGCGCGCCTCCTGGACGAAGCGGTTCTTGAACGTCGCGTCGTCGGAGAGGTGGCCGTGCATGACCTTCATCGCCACGCGGCGCTCGAGGCGCTGATCGTGCGCGAGGTAGACCGTCGCCATGCCGCCGCGGGCGATCCTCGAGCGCACCTCGTACCGGCCGTCGACGAGACGGCCGAGGAGAGGGTCGAGCTGGCTGGTGGTCACGCGACGAGTCTAGGCAAGACCCCCGGGGGAACCGGTGAGCGACGCCCGGGCGGCGCAGGACGGGCCCGACTCCTTCTCCGGGGCGCCCGCAGTTGGCGGCCCTCCGGGCTCGTGGCAGTCTTGACGCGTGACCGACTCGTCCGCTTCCCCCGCCACCTCGACCGATTCCGAGCTCGAGTGGCTGACCGTCCCCGACCTCGTGGAGCTGACCGGGCTCGGCGCCGGCCGGGTCCGCCGCCTCCTCGAGGAGCGCCACCTGCTCGGCACCCGCCGCGACGGCGTGCTGAAGGTCCCCGCCCTCTTCCTCCGCGACGGGGAGCCGATGAGCGAGATCCGCGGCACGGCGATCCTGCTCGCCGACTCCGGCTTCACCGACGACGAGGCGGTCGACTGGATGCTGACGGTCGAGGAGAGCCTGGGCACGAGCCCGATCGTCGCCCTCCGCGCCGGCCGCAAGGCCGAGGTCCGGCGGGTCGCCCAGGCCCTGGCCTGATCCCGCCGGTCCGCTCCTAGGAGGTGCGGACCGTGACCTGGGCGGCCAGCTCGCGCAGCTCCGCCACGCCCTCCGTGCGGAGCGGCGCGTCGGGGAGGACCGCGATCGCCGCGGCCACCTCCTGGTCGATGCGCTCCTCGAGCCGCTCGAGGGCGCCGCTGCCCGCGATGATCTCCTGCGCCCGCGCGATGGACGCCGCGTCGGCGTCGTTCCGGCCCACGACCGCGTCGAGCTCGGCCCGCTCGCCCGGCGAGCACGCGCCGCGGGCGAGGCCGAGCAGCACGGTGCGCTTGCCCTCCCTCAGATCGTCGCCGGCCGGCTTTCCCGTCACTGCCGGGTCGCCGAAGACTCCGAGGACGTCGTCGCGCAGCTGGAAGGCGATCCCGACCGGGAGCCCGAAGCGGCGCAGGGCGTCCAGCTGAGCGTCGTCGCCGCCGGCGAGGGAGCCGCCGATCACCAGCGGCGCCTCGATGCTGTACTTCGCGCTCTTGTAGACCACCACCCGCTCCGCCCGCTGCAGGTGCTCGTGCTCGGGGTGCTGCACCCACGCGCTCTCCTCGAGGATGTCGAGGTACTGGCCCAGCGTGACCTCGGTGCGCATCAGGTTGAACTCGGCGCGCGCGCGCTCGGCCGCGACTCGATCCCCGAGCGACCACTCCGCCGCGGCGAAGATCTCGTCCGACCAGACCAGGAGGAGGTCGCCGAGGAGGATCGCGGACGAGCGGCCGAACTCGTCGCGGTCGCCGGTCCAGCCGCCGTCGGCGTGGAAGGAGGAGAAGCGCCGGTGCGCCGCGGGAGCGCCGCGGCGGGTGTCGGAGTTGTCGATCACGTCGTCGTGGACGAGGGCGGCGGCGTGGAACAGCTCCAGGCCGGCGCCCACCCTCGCGATCGGATCTGAGCCGCTCGGATGGGCCTCGCTCGAGGTGCTCGACACGGCGTTCCAGCCCGCCTCGCAGAAGCGCGCACGGAACCGCTTGCCCCCGCTGAGAAAGTCCCGCGAAAGGTCGCCGAGGGCGGAGACGTCCTCTCCTATGGAGCGCAGAATTGGCGTGCGCCCGGTGAGGAATTCATCGATTCGGAGCTGGACGCGATCGACCAGTCGAGAGCTGTGGTTCACCCGACCAGCCTATGCACCGAAGGTGCCTGGTGCCTGCGTCGGGCTCGGTCTACACTGAAGCGCCGCCCGACCGGTCGAGCCCAGACGCCGCCTATTCCGGTGCCGATCCCCGAAAGGGTCGACGCCGCACCCTGAAGGGGTCACGATGCCGCTTTCGGAACACGAGCAACGGCTCCTCGATGAGATGGAGCGGAACCTCTACCAGAACGACGCCGATTTCGTGGCGGCGGTCGGCAAGGGGCGCGGCGGCACCAACTACCGGGCCCTCGTGCTCGGCATCCTGCTCGGCATCCTCGGTCTCGCCGTGCTCGTCGCGGGCGTGGTCGTGCGCCAGCCCCTCGTCGGCATCCTCGGGTTCGCCTTCATGCTCGGCGGCGTGATCGTGGCCATGCGCCCGGCCGCCGGCGGCTCCTCCGAGCCCGGTCTGCCCGACGTCGGCCGTCCGTCGAAGCCCCGCTCGGGCAACCGCCAGGGGTCCGGCTTCATGGACCGTCTGAACGACAGGTGGGACAACCGCGGAGACGGGCGCGGCTAACCTCCCCTCCGCTCCACCACAGGGTCGATCCTCACGGATCGGCCCTTTTTTCGTGCCCGCGGCCTCCCTCCCGCGGCATTCCCCCTCCACTTCGCCCCACTGTCGCGATTCCGCGGAAACACGCGGATGACCGGGGCCTCTCCGGCGCGCCCCGCGCCGCGCCGGGGTTGTGAGTGGGGGGAAGTGGAGTACTGTGGAGGACACACCATCCTTGGCCGGAAGAAGTGGGGGGCAGTCCGTGTTTCTCGGCACCTATTCCCCCAAGCTCGACGAGAAGGGCCGCGTGATCCTCCCCGCCAAGTTCCGCGACGAGCTCTCCTCCGGAGTCGTCGTCACGCGCGGCCAGGAGCGGTGCCTGTACGTGTTCAGCCAGGCCGAGTTCGAGGTGATGCACGAGAAGATCCGGCAGGCGCCGGTGACCAGCAAGCAGGCGCGGGACTTCCTCCGGGTGTTCCTCTCGGGCGCGAGCGCCGAGACGCCGGACAAGCAGAACCGCGTGACCCTCCCGGCTCCGCTGCGTGCGTACGCGGGCCTCGACCGCGACCTCACCGTCATCGGAGCGGGCAACCGCGCCGAGATCTGGGCGCAGGGCGCCTGGGAGACCTACCTGCAGGAGCAGGAGTCCGTGTTCTCCGACACCCAGGAGGAGGTGATCCCCGGCCTGTTCTAGGTCCTGTCGCGCGACTCCCAGCCACTCGGCGCCCGGACGCACCTTCCCCGGTGTCCGGACGCGAGGTGGATGGGGATCGGACGACAGGAACGGGAACGGCGGGACCGCCATGGCAGAGAACACTCCGAAGGGCGCTCCGCGCCCGACCGAGGAGCGGCACCTCCCGGTGCTGCTCGAGCGCTGCGTCGAGCTCCTGGCTCCGGCGCTGGAGCGCGACGGGGCGGTCGTCGTCGACGCGACGCTCGGCATGGGCGGGCACTCGCTCGCGCTGCTCGAGCGCTTCCCCGGCCTGCACCTCGTGGGCCTGGACCGCGACCCCGAGGCGCTGCAGCTCGCGGGGGAGCGGCTCTCCGCCCACGCCTCCAGGATCGACCTCGTGCACGCCGTCTACGACGAGCTGCCCGACGTGCTCGACGAGCTGGGCATCGACACGATCGACGGTGCGCTCTTCGACCTCGGCGTCTCCTCGCTCCAGCTCGACGAGACCGAGCGCGGGTTCTCCTACTCCAAGGACGCGCCGCTCGACATGCGGATGGACTCGACCGCCCCGCTCACGGCGGCGAGCATCATCGCCGACTACGACGAGACCGCCCTGCGCCGCATCTTCCACGAGTACGGCGAGGAGCGCCTCGCCGCGCGCTACGCCAAGAAGATCGTGGAGGCCCGTCGCGAGGCTCCGCTGGAGCGCTCCGGCCGTCTCGTCGAGATCATCCAGGCGGCGACCCCGGTCGCGATCCAGCGGAACGGCCACCCCGCCAAGCGCGTCTTCCAGGCGCTGCGGATCGAGGTCAACCAGGAGCTGTCCGTCCTCGAGCGGGCGATCCCCGCCGCCCTGGGCCGGATCAACGAGGGCGGGCGGATCGTCGTCGAGGCGTACCAGTCGCTCGAGGACCGGATCGTCAAGCGCGCGCTCCAGGCCGCGTCCTCCTCCACCGCCCCGGCCGGCCTCCCGATGGAGCTGCCGGAGCACCGACCCGAGTTCCGACTCGTCATCCGCGGAGCCGAGCTCGCCTCCGACGACGAGAAGGCCCGCAACCCCCGAGCGACACCCGTGCGTCTGCGCGCGGCCGAGAGGATCAGGAGCACCGCATGAGCGCCACCGCCGTCATCGACCCCGCCGTCATCGACACCGCCCGCCGAGCACGCCCCGAGGAGGAGGCGCCCCGCCCCCGCATCGAGGCCGCCCCGGCCGGTCAGGCGCAGTCGCGCCCGAAGCTCGTCTACGGGATCGTCGCCGTCGCCGGCCTCTTCGCGATCATCGTCGTCCAGCTCCTGGTGAGCGTCGGCCTCTCGCAGGGGGCCTACCAGATCTCGGCGCTGCAGACGGAGCAGAAATCGCTCACCCGCAGCAACGCGGAGAAGCAGGACGCCGTCGACACGCTGAGCTCGCCGCAGAACCTCGCCACCGCCGCACAGGGCCTGGGCATGGTCGCCAACACCGCGCCGGTCTACCTCCGCCTCTCGGACGGCGCCGTGCTGGGCGACCCCTCCTCCGCCGCGTCGAGCGAAGTCGCGGGCACCGCCTCCGCGCCGCTCGTGCCCAACGCCCTCGTCCCGGCTCTCCAGCCCGGCGCGAGCGCGTCCTCCCCGGCTGCCGACGGCGCGGCCGTACCGTTGCAGGGCGAGCTGCCCGCGCCCATCACGCACTGACGCACGGCGTCGCGGTCCGCCTCCGTGCGGGGCACCCGCCCCGCGGGGCGCACGACGACCATCCGGACCCGACGAACGGCGGCCCGCCCGCCCGGAGCAAGAAGGACACCGCCGCAGTGAGACACCACCGCTCGAGCAGACGCCGCACGGCCGTCACGTTCGTCATCATCGTCGCCGTCGTCGGACTCTTCATCGGCAAGCTGGTGGACATCCAGATCGTGCGGGCGAACGAGCTCACCGATGCGGCCGCCCAGAACCAGTCGAACAGCGTCGTCACCTACGGCCAGCGCGGCCCCATCGTGGACCGCTCCGGGACGGTGCTCGCGGACACCACCACGCGCTACCGGCTGACGACCTCGCCGAAGAACGTGGCCGAGTTCCCGCGCGAGCTGGGCGAGGACCAGAAGGCCATGGTCAGCGTGCAGCAGGCCGCCTCCGAGATCGGCGCGATCACCGGGCAGTCGGTCGAGCAGATCACCGGAGCGGTGGACGCCGCGCTCGCGAAGGACGCGAAGGCCAACTACCTGATCCTCTCGGAGGGGCTCGACCTCGAGGCCTACCAGAAGCTCGTCGCGCTCGACATCCCGTGGACCTACTTCGAGACCCAGCAGGGCCGCAGCTACCCCAACGGCGCGGTGGCCGGCAACCTCGTCGGCTACGTCGGGGCGGACGGAGCGGCCCAGGAGGGCATGGAGTACGCGGAGAACACCTGCCTCGCGGGGCAGAACGGGTCCGAGAGCTACGAGCGCAGCGCCGACTACGTCCGGATCCCGGGCAGCACCGTCTCGGAGACCCCGGCCGTCGACGGCGGGACGCTGAAGCTCACCATCGACTCCGACCTCCAGTACTACTCCCAGCAGGTCCTCTCGCAGCGCGTCGCCGAGGTCGGCGGCAGCTACGGGATCGTCGTGGTGCAGGAGGTCAAGACCGGCAAGCTGCTCGCCGTGGCCGAGACGCCGACCGTCGACCCCAACAACGTCGAGGCGAGCGCCTCCGCCGACCGCAGCTCGCGCGCCTTCCGCGCGCCGTTCGAGCCGGGCTCGACCTTCAAGCCGATGACGGCCGCGATGCTGATCGACCAGGGCCAGGCGGGCCCGACGACCCAGGTCGTCGTCCCGGACTCCTTCGAGAAGGACGGCGCCTCGTTCAGCGACGACTTCGCGCACACCCCGACGAACTACACGCTGACCGGGATCCTCAAGGACTCGTCGAACGTCGGCATCTCGATGCTCGGCTCCCGCCTGTCGGCCCAGACCCGATACGACTACCTGCAGAAGTTCGGTCTCGGCACGCCCACCACGAGCGGCTTCCCCGGCGAGGAGGGCGGCCTGCTCGCCGACTACCAGGACTGGGACAACCAGACGAACTACACGACGATGTTCGGCCAGGGCGTCTCGGCAACCGCGGTGCAGGTCGCGAGCATCTACCAGACGCTCGGCAACGGCGGGGTGCGGCTCCCGTCGCAGCTGATCGACGGCTGCACCACGGCCGACGGCTCCGTCGTGGACGTCCCCGATGCGACGGGCACCCAGGTGGTGTCGAGCTCGGCCGCGAAGCAGGTCGTCGACATGCTGCAGACCCACTACAACGAGGGCTGGCTGGCGAACGACATCCATGTCGACGGCTACAACATCGCCACCAAGACCGGTACCGCGCAGCAGCCCGACGGGAAGGGCGGCTACTCGAAGAGCTACACCGTCTCGCTCGCCGGGCTCGCGCCGGCGGAGGACCCGGAGTACGTCGTGACGGTCACCATCGCCGATCCGGTTAAGATGAACACGTCCCAGGCGACGGCTCCCGTCTTCCAGCAGGTCATGACCCAGGTGCTCAAGACCAACCGGGTGGAGCCGTCCACGGTGCCGCCCGTCGAGTACCCGACGACGTGGTGAGCCCCGCCGGGACCACGATCCACGCACCAGAACGAGAGAAAGAGCGGGCAGTGCACGACCCTCGCCCGCAGTCCTCCCTCCGCCCCGAGCACCCCGTGCCGCGGAGCCTCTCGCAGCTCGTGGCCGAGTTCTCCCTCGGCCCGGTCCGCGGCCTCGAGGGCGTCGAGGTGAGCGGAGTCACGCTGGACTCGAACCAGGTCGAGTCCGGAGACCTCTACGTCGGTGTCGCAGGACGCCGTGCCCATGGCGCGGCCTTCGCGTCGGCCGCCGCGGCGTCCGGAGCCGTCGCCGTGCTGACCGACCCGGCCGGAGCGGAGCTCGCCGCCGACAGCGGCCTGCCCGTGCTGGTGACCCCCGACCCGCGGGCCGCCCTCGGCGACGTCGCCGCGTGGATCCACCGGACCCGCGAGGACGTCCCGACGCTCTTCGGCGTGACGGGGACCAACGGCAAGACGAGCGTCGTCTACATCCTCGACGCGCTGCTGCGCCGGCTCGGAGTCGTCTCCGGCCTCAGCTCCACCGCCGAGCGCCGGATCGGCGACGTCGCCGTGGTCAGCTCGCTGACCACTCCCGAGGCGAGCGAGCTGCACGGCCTGCTCGCGCGGATGCGGGAGTCCGCCGTCCGTGCGGTCTCGATCGAGGTCTCGGCGCAGGCGCTCACGCGGCACCGGATCGACGGCCTCGTCTTCGACGTCGTCGGCTTCACGAACCTCAGCCACGACCACCTCGACGACTACTCCGATCTGCGCGAGTACTTCGAGGCCAAGGCCGACCTCTTCGAGCCGGAGCGCGCACGCCGCGGCGTCGTCACGGTCGACGGCGCCTGGGGGCGCGAGCTCGCCGAGCGCAGCCGCATCCCCGTCGCGACGCTCGCCGGCTCGCCGGTCGTCGGAGTCGCCCCGACGACGCCCGCCGACTGGTCGATGACGGTGCTGGACGCGACGCCCGACAGCACCACCTTCCGCCTGGAGGGGCCCGAGAACCGCTCCGTCGTCGTCACCGTCTCGCTGATCGGCTGGTACATGGCCTCCAACGCCGCGCTGGCGATCGTGATGCTGGTGGAGTCGGGCTTCGACCTGGACGCCGTCGCGCACGCGCTCGAGGACAGCCGTCTCGACGTCTACATCCCGGGCCGCGCCGAGCTCGTCTCGGGGGAGCGCGGACCGCGCGTCTACGTCGACTACGGCCACACCCCCGACGCGTTCCAGAACGCGCTCGAGGCGCTGCGGACCATCACGCCCGGCCGCCTGCTCATGGTGTTCGGGGCGGACGGGGATCGCGACACGACCAAGCGGAGCGACATGGGCGCCATCGCCGCCCGCCTCGCCGACGTCGTGGTCGTCACCGACTTCCACCCGCGCTGGGAGGATCCGGCCGCCATCCGCGCCGCGCTCCTCCAGGGCGCCCGGGCCGCCGTGCCCGACCGGGAGATCCACGAGATCGCCGACCCGCGCGCCGCCGTGCGCGCCGCCGTCGCCCTCGCGCGCGAAGGGGACTCGATCCTCTACGCCGGGCCCGGCCACGAGGACCACCAGGAGATCGCAGGAGTGCACATGCCGTATTCGGCCAGAGACGACGTCCGTCACGCGCTGCGCGAGGCGGGCTGGCTGTAGATGATCGCCCTCACCCTCACCGAGATCGCCGAGGCCGTCTCCGGACGCCTCCACCTGGCCGGCTCGTCCGCCACGGCCGCCACCGTGATCGACGGAGCGACCGAGACCGACTCCCGCGAGATCGCGCCCGGCGGGATCTTCGTCGCCAAGCGCGGCGAGCACACCGACGGAGTCGTCGACGAGGACCTGCGGCACGTCGAGGTCGAGGGGGCGCTCCACGATGAGGAGCGCGGCACCGCGCTCGAGGGCGGCGGGAGCGAAGA
>NZ_PSUC01000190.1:0-2549 GCF_002931635.1 Rathayibacter sp. AY2B7
GAGAGCTACTCCACCGAAAGCCCGGCCACCGAGGCGTCCACGACGCCCCGCGCCGTCCTCAACGTCTCCGGCGCAGCCGTGGGCCGACGCAAGCAGGCCATCGCCCGCGTGCGCCTCGTCCCCGGCAACGGCGGCATGACCGTCAACGCCCGCGAGTTCGCGGAGTACTTCCCCAACAAGCTGCACCAGCAGCTGATCACCGACCCCTTCAAGGTGCTCGACCTGATCGGCTCCTACGACGTGGTCGCCAAGATCACCGGCGGCGGCCCCTCCGGCCAGGCCGGCGCGCTGCGCCTCGCCATCGCCCGTGCTCTCAACGAGATCGACCGCGAGAACAACCGCGCGATCCTGAAGAAGGCGGGCTTCCTGACCCGCGACGCCCGCGTCATCGAGCGCAAGAAGGCCGGTCTCAAGAAGGCCCGCAAGGCGTCCCAGTTCTCGAAGCGCTAGTCGACGCGGCCTGACGGCCGCACGACCAGCAGCTCGAGAAGGGACTGCGCACCATGCCGCGCCTGTTCGGAACAGACGGCGTCCGTGGCCTCGCTAATCGCGAGGTCACGGCCGACCTGGCTCTCGGCCTCGCCCAGGCGGCCGCCCGTGTACTCGGAGCGGCCGCCCGGGCCGAGGGCCGTCGGCCCGTCGCCGTGCTCGCCCGCGACCCCCGCATCTCCGGTCAGTTCATCGGAGCCGCGGTCGCGGCGGGTCTCGCGAGCGCGGGAGTCGACGTGCTCGACGCCGGCGTCATCCCGACGCCCGCCACCGCCTACCTCATCGCCGACGAGAACGCCGACTTCGGCGTGATGATCTCGGCCTCGCACAACCCCGCCGCCGACAACGGCATCAAGTTCTTCGCCGCCGGCGGACGCAAGCTCCCGGACGAGCTCGAGAACCGCATCGAAGCGGCCCTCGGAGTCCCGCCGCTCACGCCGACCGGAGCCGACGTCGGCCGCATCACCCGCTTCTCCGACGCGGAGGACCGCTACGTCCTCCACCTGCTCGGATCCCTCGAGGGCACCCGTCTCGACGGCCTGCACGTGGTCATCGACTGCGCGCACGGCGCCGCCGCCGGCATCTCGCCCCAGGTGTTCACCGACGCCGGAGCGACCGTCACCGTCATCGGCAACGACCCCGACGGCCTCAACATCAACGACGGAGTGGGCTCCACCCACCTCGACAACGTCGCCGACGCCGTCCGCGCGGCCGGCGCCGACATCGGCATCGCCCACGACGGCGACGCCGACCGCTGCCTCGCGGTGGACGCCGAGGGCCGCATCGTCGACGGCGACCAGATCATGGCGATCCTCGCGACCGCCATGGCCCGCCGCGGCGCCCTCCGCGACGACGTCCTCGTGGCCACCGTCATGAGCAACCTCGGCCTCAAGCTCGCCATGCGCGACGCCGGCATCCGCGTCATCGAGACCGCGGTCGGCGACCGCTACGTCCTCGAGGCGATGAACGACGGCGGCTACTCGCTCGGCGGGGAGCAGTCCGGCCACGTCATCATGAGCCGCTACGCCACCACCGGCGACGGCGTGCTCACCGGCCTCCAGCTCGCGGCCGAGATGGCCCGGACCGGACGCACGATCGCCGACCTGGCCGCCGTCATGTCCGTCTTCCCGCAGACCCTCCTCAACGTGCGCGGCGTCGACCGCGAGGGCGTCCGCGACGACGAGGTCATCGCCTCCGCCGTCGCCGACGCCACCGCCGAGCTCGGCAGCGACGGCCGCGTGCTCCTGCGCCCCTCCGGCACGGAGCCGATGGTGCGCGTCATGGTCGAGGCGAAGACGCAGGAGACGGCCGACCGCCTCGCCGAATCGCTCGCCGCGGTCGTGCTCGAGCGGCTGCGGTCTTAAGGAGCCGCTCCCTGCGCGGCTCCTCGCGGTCGGCCTGGAGAGGTGGTCGCGATGGGTGGAGCGGGGTGCGTTCGCCGCGCGGGAATCGCTTGGCACGCGGCGGTGTTCGTTGCGGGGCCGCTCCCTGCGCGGCCCCTCGCGGTCGGCTTCGCGAGGTGGTTGCGATGGGTGGAGCGGGGCGCGTTCGCCGCGGGTGAATCGCTTGGCACGCGATTCCCACGACGGCTCGTGGGTTGGGACGCTCCCTGCGCGGCTCCTCGCGGTCGGCTTGGCGAGGTGGTTGCGCGGGTGGAGCGGGTCGCGTTCGCCGCGTGGGAATCGCTTGGCACGCGGCGGTGCTTGTTGCGGCGCCGCTCCTTGCGCGGCACCTCGCGGTCGGCTTCGCGAGGTCGTTGCGCGGGTGGAGCGGGTCGCGTTAGCCGCGCGAAAATCGCTTGGCACGCGATTCACGCTGACGGCTCGTGGGTGGCGGCGAGCCTGCGCCGATCGTGCGGTGAAGGGGTTCGAGGTCGGTGGCTGTGCGGTGCGCGCGGCGGCGAACAGCGACCGGGGGCGCGGTCAGATCTTGCGGAGGAGGACCGAGGAGACGGTGTGGTCGGCCTGCTTGCGTCGGCCCACGGCTGCGCCGGAGACGTTGAGGACGGCGCGGGGCGTCGTGGACGCCTCGGTGGCCGGGCTTTCGGTGGAGTAGCTCTC
>NZ_PSUC01000191.1:0-2523 GCF_002931635.1 Rathayibacter sp. AY2B7
GGACGATCGCCAACCTGCTCGACGAGCACCGCCGGTTCCCCCCGCCCGCAGCCTTCGCCGCGCAGGCGAACGCGGGCGCGGAGGAGCACTCGCGCGCCGCCGCCGATCCGGTCGCGTTCTGGGAGGAGGCGGCCCGCCGCCTCGAGTGGGCGGAGCCGTGGCACACCGCCCACAGCTGGGAGCCTGCCGCTCCGCTGCCCGACGGCTCGCTCTCGGTGCCGCGCACGACCTGGTTCGAGGGCGGACGGCTGAACGTGGCCGTCAACTGCGTCGACCGCCACGTGGACGCGGGACGCGGCGGGAAGACCGCCCTCCACTTCGAGGGCGAGCGCGGCGACCGGCGGTCGATCACCTACGCCGAGCTCCAGCGCGAGGTCTCCCGCGCCGCTAACGCGCTGACCGCGCTCGGGATCGGTAAGGGCGACCGCGTCGTCGTCTATCTCCCGGTGATCCCCGAGACCATCGTCATCACGCTCGCGATCGCGCGGATCGGAGCGATCCACTCGCTCGTCTTCGGCGGCTTCTCCGCCGAGGCGGTGCGGTTCCGCGTGGAGGACACCGGCGCGAAGCTCCTGGTCACCACGGACGGGCAGTTCCGGCGCGGAGCGACGGTGCCGGTCAAGGCGAGCGCCGACCGGGCGGTCGAGGGCGTCGCGTCGATCGAGCACGTCCTCGTCGTCCGCCGCACCGGTGAGACCGACGTCCCGTGGACCCCGGGCCGCGACGTCTGGTGGCACGAGCTGGTCGATGCGCAGAGCGACGTCCACGAGGCCGAGGCCTTCGACTCCGAGACGCCGCTGTTCATCATCTACACCTCCGGCACGACCGGGAAGCCCAAGGGGCTGGTGCACACCAGCGGCGGCTACCTCACGCAGGCCTCCTGGACGCACTGGGCCGTGTTCGACGCGAAGCCGGACGACGTGCACTGGTGCACCGCCGACCTCGCCTGGGTCACCGCGCACACCTACGAGATCTACGGACCGCTCTCGAACGGGCTCACCCAGGTCATCTACGAGGGCACCCCGAGCACCCCGCACACCGCCCGGCACTTCGAGATCATCGAGCGGTACGGGGTGACCGTCTATTACACGGCGCCGACGCTGATCCGGACGCTGATGACCTGGTTCCCCGAGGGCGTGCCCGCCCGGTACGACCTGTCGAGCCTGCGCCTGCTCGGCACCGTCGGCGAGTCCATCAACCCCGAGGCCTGGGTCTGGTTCCACGAGGCGATCGGCGGCGGGCGCTGCCCGATCGTCGACACCTGGTGGCAGTCCGAGACCGGCGCCGCGGTGATGTGCCCGCTGCCGGGCGTCTCGACCCTCAAGCCGGGCTCGTCGCTCGGAGCCCTGCCCGGGCTCGGCGTCCTCGTGGTGGACGAGCACGGCGAGCGGGTGCCGAACGGCTCCGGCGGGTACCTCGTGGTCGACCGGACCGGCCCGGCGCTCGCCCGCACCGTGTGGGGCGACCCGGAGCGGTACCGCGACTCCTACTGGGCCCGCTACGCGTCCCAGGGGTGGTTCTTCTCCGGGGACGGCGCGAAGTACGACGCCGACGGCGACGTCTGGGTGCTCGGCCGCGTCGACGACGTCATCAACGTCTCCGGGCACCGCCTGTCCACGATCGAGATCGAGTCGGCACTCGTCGCCCATCCGGCCGTCGGCGAGGCCGGAGTCGTCGGAGTCGCCGACGCGACGACCGGCCAGGCCATCGCGGCGTTCGTCATCCCCTCCGACGAGGCCGTCGACCGCGCCGAGGAGGACCCGGCCTACTGGACCGCGCTCGGCACGACGCTCTCGGCGCTCCTGCGCGACCACGTGGCGGTCGCGATCGGGCCGATCGCCAAGCCGCGCGACCTGGTGGTGGTGCCGGATCTGCCCAAGACCCGCTCCGGCAAGATCATGCGGCGGCTGCTCGGCGACATCCGCGACGGCCGCCCGCTCGGAGACGTGACGAGCCTCCAGGACGACACCGTCCCGGCACGCATCGCCCGCATCGTCGCCGAGCGCGGGTAGGCGCCGCGCCGAGCGGACGCGGCGGATGGCGCCTGTTTCGGGGAGGCGTCGGGAGCCTGCGCGTCCGCGGCGAGGAGGGGCCGCCGGGGAGCATCCGGAGTAGCGTGAAGCCGTGCGCGACGTCCAACAGCAGATCATCTCCGAGCTCCACGTCTCCCCCGCCGTCGATCCGGCCGTCGAGGTCGAACGGCGCAGCGGCTTCCTCGCCGACTACCTCCGCAGCACCGGCGCGAAGGGCCTCGTCCTCGGCATCAGCGGCGGCCAGGACTCGAGCCTCGCGGGGCGCCTCTGCCAGCTCGCGGTAGAACAGGTCCGCGCGAGCGGCGGCGACGCCTCCTTCATCGCGGTCCGCCTGCCGTACAAGGTGCAGGCCGACGAGGAGGACGCCCAGCTCGCCCTCACGTTCATCCGCCCGGACCGCCAGGTCGTCTTCGACATCCACCAGGGCGTCGACGGCGTGGCCGCGGCGTTCGGCGACGCGGTCGACGAGCCGATCAGCGACTTCGTGAAG
>NZ_PSUC01000192.1:0-2517 GCF_002931635.1 Rathayibacter sp. AY2B7
CGGCGCCCGCTTCGAGGAGGGACTGCACCTGCGCCACGAGGGCAGCACCGTCCCCTCCCGGCCCCACATCGACATGACCGTCGCCGCGCTGGCGGCACGGGGCGTCGAGGTCGGCACGCCCGCCGACGGCGAGTGGACCGTCGCGCCGCAGCCCATCGCCGGCGCCGACGTGCTGATCGAGCCCGACCTCTCGAACGCCGCGCCGTTCCTCGCTGCGGCCCTCGTCACGGGCGGCCGCGTCCGGCTGCGCCACTGGCCGGCCGTCACCACGCAGGTCGGGGCGCACCTCGAGCGGATCCTGCCGCTGTTCGGCGCCCGCGTCGAGCGCGACGGCGAGGACCTCGTGGTCACCGGCGGCGACGAGATCCTGGGCGTGGACCTCGACCTGTCGGAGGGAGGCGAGCTCGCCCCCGCCCTCGCCGCCCTCGCCGCGCTGGCCTCCACTCCCAGCACCCTGACCGGGATCGGCCACATCCGCCACCACGAGACGGACCGCCTCGCCGCCCTCGCCGCCGAGATCACCGGCCTCGGCGGCCGGGTCACGGAGCTCGAGGACGGTCTGCGCATCGAGCCCGCCGAGCTCCACGGCGGCCGCTGGCGCACCTACTCCGACCACCGCATGGCCCACGCCGGCGCTCTGATCGGCCTCGTGGTCCCCGGCGTGGTGATCGAGGACGTCGCGACGACAGCTAAGACCCTCCCGCAGTTCCCGGAACTGTGGACGACCCTCGCCGGATCGGTCTGACCCGTGTCGTGGTGGACGGACAGCGGCCTCGACGCCGACGGTGCTCTCGACGACTTCGACGGGTACGACGAGTCGGACGCGCGGGTGCGCCCGAACCCGAAGGGCACGAAGCCCCGGACCAAGAACAGGCCCGCCTACGAGGACGCCGAGATCGCGATGGTGCTCGGCGTCGACCGGGGTCGCTACACGGTGATGATCGGCGACGGGACGCCCGAGGAGCACGAGTTCACGGCGGCCCGGGCCCGCGAGCTGCGGCGCCAGGCGATCGTGGCCGGCGACCGCGTCGACGTGGTCGGGGACTCCAGCGGCGACGAGGGGACGCTCGCCCGCATCGTCCGCATCCGCGAGCGGTCGACCCTCCTCCGCCGCAGCGCCGACGACACCGACGCGATCGAGCGCGTGATCGTCGCCAACGCCGACCAGATGCTCTGCGTGGTGGCCGCCGCCGACCCCGAACCTCGGACCCGGCTGGTCGACCGCTACCTGGTCGCCGCCTTCGACGCCGGCATCACTCCGATGCTCTGCATCACCAAGACCGACCTCGCGGACCCGGCCCCGTTCCTCCGCAACTTCGAGGGGCTCGACCTCCGCGTGTTCCTCTCGAGCCAGGACGAGCCGCCGGTCGACGAGATCGCCGACGCCCTCCTCGGCCACGAGACCGTGGTCGTCGGGCACTCCGGAGTCGGCAAGTCCACCCTCGTGAACAAGCTCGTCCCAGACGCGCACCGGGCCATCGGGCGCGTGAACACCGTGACGGGCCGCGGCCGGCACACCTCGTCCTCCACCGTCTCGCTGCGCGTGGAGCGCGGCGACCGGCACGGCTGGGTGATCGACACCCCCGGCGTCCGCTCGTTCGGACTCGGCCACGTGAACACCGACAACATCCTCGGCGCGTTCACGACCCTCGCCGTGATCGCCCGGGACTGCCCGCGCGGCTGCACGCACCTGCCCGACTCCCCCGACTGCGCCATCATCGAGGCGGTCGAGGGCGGACTGCTGGGCGCCAGCGGACCGGAGCGCCTCGACTCGCTCCAGCGCCTCCTGACCACCTTCGCCACGACCGACGGAAGCAGACGATGACCGACCTCTCCCCCCTCCCCGCCGAGGCGCGCCTCGCCGCCGGCGACTCCGCTCCGGAGTTCACGCTGCCGAACCAGGACGGCGAGCCCGTCTCGCTCGCGGACTACCGCGGACGGCGCGTCATCCTGTTCTTCTACCCCGAGGCCGACACCCCCGGCTGCACCACGGAGGCCTGCGACTTCCGCGACAACGCGGCCTCGCTCCGGGACTCCGGCTACGAGGTGCTCGGGCTCTCGAGGGACACGCCCGAGGCGCTGCGCCGCTGGGCCGACGCCCAGGGCATCACCTACCCGCTGCTCAGCGACCCCGACATGACGGCGCACCGCGCGTACGCGGTGTGGGGCGAGAAGAGCCTCTACGGCAAGACGGTCGTCGGCGTGCTGCGCTCGACGTTCGTCGTCGGCGCCGAGGGCGCCCTGGAGTTCGCGCAGTACGGCGTGCGGGCGACCGGGCACGTGCAGGCGCTCCGCAAGAAGCTGAAGCTCGTCTGAGCCCGGGGCGCGCTGTGCGGGTCATCGCGCGCCAGCGGCTCGCGGAGTACCGCTCATCTGCGAGCATCTCTCATGTCGACATGAGCGGCACCGCCCGGTGCCCCGTCGGGACGAGGGGTGGTCAGGGTGCGCTCGAATGCTCGCAGGACGACGGCCGGAGCGGCGATCGCGGTCGTGGCCGCTGCACTGGCGGGCTGCACG
>NZ_PSUC01000193.1:0-2514 GCF_002931635.1 Rathayibacter sp. AY2B7
CCTCCTTCGGCAGCTCCTGCGCCTCGGGCGACTCGAGCAGGGTCGAGGGGGACGGGTTCGAGCGCATGGCGGGCCTTCCGGACGCCCGGGCGGGTCGGGGGATCCGATTCTCAGGCGATCCGCAGGTTACGGGCGGGGCGACGGCAGTGCCAGAGGAAGCGGGGAGCGCGGGCTTAACGGGGGGTGACGCATCGGCGGGCTATGCCGGGGAGGCCGGACGGCCGTGGTCCGAGGGGTCGATCCGGATGGCGCACTCGAGGAGCTCGGCGCTCCTCCACAGGGCGCGGATCAGCGCGGGCATCCCCGGGAGCGATCGTCACGATCCCGAGCCCTCAGGACTCGGAGCCCCGCCGGACCCGCAGCCGCGTCTCCTCGAGGTCGAGCAGCGACTGGGCGTCGCGGAGGATGCGCTGCGGGTAGGCGCGGCGCGAGCGCGCGTCCAGCAGCGCTTCCCGCTCGGCCGCGACCACGGCGAGGCGCAGCGCCCGGTAGAGGCGGTGCGGAGTGTCCGCGACCGACCTCTCCGTGCCGCGCGAGCGCTCCCAGGCGGCCTCGGAGCGGAGGAACGACGTCTGTCGCACCCGCTCCAGGACGTCCGGGGCGACGCCGTCGGCGCCCTCGACGGCGTCGCCCGGGTGCTCCAGCACCGAGAGGCCCTTCTCGGTGATCTCGTCGAGCAGGCCCGCGAGCGCGCGCTGGTCCTCGGGCACGTCGATCCCGCGGATGCCCAGCGCCCGGATCAGCAGCGGCAGCGTGCTGCCCTGGATCAGCAGGGTCGCGACGGCCACGGTGAAGGCGATCAGCACGAGCTGCGGACGGTACGGGATGTCCTCGGGCAGCGACTGCGCGGCCGCGAGGGTCACCACTCCGCGCATCCCGGACCAGCCGAGCACCAGACCGCCGCGCCAGCCGATGCCGTTGCGGCTGAAGTGCCGGTAGTCGCTGCGCCGCAGCAGGTAGCGCCGCTTCGCCCGGCCGCGCTCCTCCTTCGGCAGCTCCTGCGCCTCGGGCGACTCGAGCAGCTCCTTCTGCTCGCGGGCCCGGCGCTCGGCCCGGCGGGTCTGCCAGCGCTCGCCGAGGAGGACCGGCCCGACCCAGAGGAAGCGCACGACGATCAGCCCGACCACCGCGATCAGCCCGATCCCGACCGCTCCAGGCACGGAGAGGCGCGCGCTGTCGGCGTCGTGGATCAGCGAGCGGATCTCGAGACCGATCAGCAGGAACACGCCGTTCTCGAGCAGGAACTGCACGGTCCGCCAGTTGATCCGGTCGTTCACCCGCGACTGCGCGGTGAAGGCGCGGGAGGAGGCGTGCCCGGTGTGCAGGCCGGCGACGACCACGGCGAGCACGCCCGAGGCGCCCAGGCCCTCGGCGGGGATGAACGCGACGAAGGGGACGATGAAGGAGAGGACGGTGTTGAGCACCGGGTCCTCGATCCGCGAGCGGACGAAGACGGTGACCACGCTCGCCACGAACCCGACCACGACGGCCACGACGACGGCGTAGAGGAAGTCGCCGATCGCGGCCCACGGCGTCGCCAGCGTCCCGGCGGCGGCGGCGAGGGCCGAGCGGAGGAGCACCAGCGCGGTCGCGTCGTTGATCAGTCCCTCGCCCTCGAGCAGGGTGAGCAGCCGCGGCGGGAGGCCGAGCCGCCGACCGACCGAGGTCGCAGCGACGGCGTCGGGCGGGCTGATGATCGCGCCCACGGCGATCGCCAGGCCCAGCCCGAGCTCGGGGAGGAGGAGGAAGAGGAGCGCGCCGACGCCGGCCGCCGAGATCAGCACCAGCACGACCGACAGGCCGGTGATGGTGGTCAGATTCCGGCGGAAGTCGATGAACGGGACGCTGAGCGCCGCCGCGTACAGCAGTGGCGGCAGCACGCCGTCGAGCACCCACTCGTGCGGGACGACCACCTCCGGCACCCCGGGGATGTACGAG
This sequence comes from Rathayibacter sp. AY2B7, assembly GCF_002931635.1. Taxonomy (NCBI): domain Bacteria; kingdom Bacillati; phylum Actinomycetota; class Actinomycetes; order Micrococcales; family Microbacteriaceae; genus Rathayibacter; species Rathayibacter sp. AY2B7. The sequence continues at coordinate 1,939 of NZ_PSUC01000193.1, forward strand.
AGGCCGACGCCGGCGAGCACGAGGACGATCGGGGCGGCGACGCCGAGGCGCCGCGAGAAGACGGCGACCGCGACGAGGACCGAGACGCCGACGATCGCGGCGATGCCCAGCTCCATCAGCGGAGGCTCTCGAGGGCGCAGAAGGGCATGGTCTCGTCTCCAGGGGGTGGCGGGCGATCGCCCGGGACGAGTCTGCGCCTCTCGGCGGATGCGGGGCAGGGGGTTGCGAGCACCCGGCGTCCCGCGCCGGGGTCAGCCGTCGTCGCGAGCGGCGCGGCGGTCGAGCAGGCGGGCGAGCGCGAGGAGGAGCGCCATGGCGCCGAGCGCCGCGACGGCCAGGGCGAGCGCGGCGCCGGGCTCGAGCGTGATCCCGCGCTCGACGACCTGCGCGCGCAGCACCGGGTCGGCCGAGACGACGAGCAGGCCGATCGAGGCGGCGGCGAGGACGAGTCCGTAGAGGACGGCGCCGACGCGGATCCGCGGGCGTGCTCGTCGGAGGAGACGTGGCTGATCGCGGCGTCGCGTCCGGCGACCTCGGCGACGATCGCGGCCAGCTCGTCGAAGCTCCAGGCGGTGT
>NZ_PSUC01000194.1:0-2444 GCF_002931635.1 Rathayibacter sp. AY2B7
CCGCTCGAGGAGCTCGACGAGGATCCGACGTAGCTCGACGTCGACGACGAGAACGAGGACACGCTGCCGGCGAAGGCCGCCGCGTGGAAGCCGTTCGGTCCGGAGTACCAGACCGGCTCCTCGCCGGTGCGCTCGTACGCCGACGCGAGCTCCGCCGACCACTCCTTCTCGAGCCCGAACAGCACGGCCCACGGCAGCAGGCGCTCCGTCACCTCCACCACCTCGACCGGGCCGACCGAGCGTCGGTCCGCTCCGCGGGGCGATTGCAGCATCGCGATCCGGTCGGCCTCGGCCAGACGGATGTACAGCTCGAGCCCGCGCAGATGGTCGCGCAGCTCCGCGCCCGCAACCGTCAGCGGCACCCTCGAGACCAGGATCGTCCCGACGACGGCCGCGGCGATCGAGACCAGCATCAGCACGAGCGGGAGCGGGCCGCCGAAGGAACCGGTCATCAGGAGGATCGCGCTCATGAAGGCGGCCATCACTCCCAGCAGCAGCGGCACGAGGACGAGGACGCTCCCGCCGATCGTTCCGGCCCGCCTCAGTCCCGTCTCGGTCACCCGGTTGCCCAGGGCCGTCCGGAACTGCGTGACTGCCTTGCCGAACGCCTTGTCCTTGCCCGAGAGCTCGCGCACCGCACCGGGCTCCCGGCCCACGGCGATGTCGAGGAAACGGCGGTCGTCGGAGGCGAGGGGCCGCGGGCGTCCCGCGCGTCGCGTCGGCGTCGTCGCGGGGTCGAGCACCCGCACGGCGTACTCCTGCTTCCGCCCCTCCCCCGTCTCCTCGATGCGCACGAGTCCGCGGACGGCGGCGTCCAGGAGTCCGGCCGCAGGGGCCTTCGACGTCTTCCGCAGCAGCGCGGCGGAGAGGAACAGCCCCTCCGCGGGCGGGTCGTACTCGGCGACGACGGTCGGGCGGCCTGGAGCGTCGCGGAGCACGGTCCGGCGGCGGTGCACGGCGAGCGCGAGGCCGATCAGGACCGCGGCGAGGCCGCCCAGCTGCACCCAGGACCAGCCGGAGGCGAGGTAGCGGTCGTCGCGCGGCGTGAAGGTCCCGGGAGCGAAGCCGATCGCCACGGTCACGTTCTCCCCCGGAGCCAGCGACTCCCCCGATGCCGTGACGACCGCGCCGTCGCGGCCGATCGGACAGGGCGTCGTCGAGCCCTCCGGTCCCCGGTAGCAGCTGACGGTCCCCGTCGCGGCGGAGGCCAGCGAACCGGCGAGCTCGACGCGCACGTCGTAGCGGTCGAAGGTCTGGCGCCAGCCCGTGCCGTTGACGTCCCAGTAGAACTCGTCCTCGCCGCTGCGCGTGCCGGATCCAGGCAGGGTCGTGTTGTGCTGAGTGTAGGTGAAGACGTAGGTCTGGCTGCCGCTGACGAACTCGTCCGCCGCGCTGGTGACCAGGAGGAAGCCGTCCTCGCGCTCGGTGTCGACCGGCCGCGCCTCCCCGTCGCCGTCGGTGACGGACACCAGGTCGACGTCGGTCGGGTGCCCCTCGTAGTCGAGCGGGATCGCGCGCTGCATGCCGCGGTTCTGCGACGGCGGGAACTCGGCGACGAAGGTCTCGACAGTGGTCAGCGTCGAGCGGCCCTCCTCGTCGCGGTCGAGACGGAAGTCGGCCGAGTACTCCGAGAACCGGAAGCCGTCCACGTCCGCGCGCACGACACCCGCGACGGTGTGCGCACCCGCGACGGGCTGCGGAGCCGCCACGGCCTGCGCCGCCGCTCCGCCGACCAGCAGCGGGACCGCGAGGGCCGCAGCCGCCGCTCGCCGCGCGACCACCCCCGCCCGGCCGGTCGAGGCGGACAGGATCGTGCCGAGCAGCCCCCACATGCCTGCGATGCTACGCGCCGACGCACGGCCGGCACGTCCCCCGGGCGGACTACTGGAGCAGGAACTGCGTGGGCGAGCCCGAGGGAATGCCGGCGACCGACACCGACAGGTTGTAGGCGGCGCCGCCCGCCTCGACCGCCTCGCGTCCGCCGGAGCAGGTGTCGGCGGAGGAGCGGGTGCGGTCCCACGTCAGCGCGCTGCCCATCACCGAGCGGCCCGCCTGGAGGAGCACCGGCAGATCGGCCGCGCCGGTCTGGCAGTCCGTGGAGGTCCAGATCTGCTCGGAGCCGCTCGTGATCGTGAAGACCTGCTTGCTCGTGCCCGCGTCGATCACGCAGTCGGTGCTCGAGATGTTGGCCAGCGAGAGTGAGAGCTGCGGATCCTCGCCGGGCGCGTAGCTCGTGGCGTCCGTGACCGCGGTGACGGCGACGGAGTCGGCCGTGCAGGCGGGTGCGGCGCCGGGCGTCGCACCGGGCGATGTGGTCGGGTAGAGCGTCGGCAGCACGACGGTCGGCGTGGGGCTCGACGCGGCGTCGGAGCCGGTCATCCGCGGGAGCAGCGACAGCACCACCGCCAGGCCCGCGACGATGACGACCAGCGCGAGCAGCACTC
>NZ_PSUC01000195.1:0-2399 GCF_002931635.1 Rathayibacter sp. AY2B7
TGCCCGGCGTCGGGCAGCCGACGCTGTTCTGAGCCGGGGGCGGGCCCGGCCGCGGCTAGGATCGTCCGCATGGTCACCCGCTCCGGTGAGCCCTCGGGCTCCTCCGCCCGGAGCGCCCGCGACGCGGCACCCCGTGCGGTCCGGCTCGGCCTGCTCGACCCGCGCGAGGACCTGCTCGCGGCGACGAGCGCGTGGATCCGCACCCACGCCCCGGACTTCGAGGTCGTCGTGGCCGCCTCCACCTGGCACGACCTGGTGACGAGCGACGTCTTCCCCACCCAGGTGGTCGTGATGGACGTAGAGCTGCGCGAGCCGATCTCGATCGAGGCGCGGATCCGGACCTGCCGGGCGGCCGGAGCCGCGGTCGTGGCGCTCTCCGCGAGCGAGGACGACGAGGTCCGCGAGCGCGCCCTGAAGGCCGGAGCGGTGCGGCACCTGGCGAAGTCGCGCCCGCTCGCCGAGGTGATGGAGCAGACCCGCGCCGCTCTCGAGATGCGCTCGGCCGACGTCTCGTCGGCGCAGTGGCGGCCCCTGCCGTCCGGAGTCGCGGCGCAGCAGCGCCCGCGGCTCAGCGCCGGCGAGCTGGAGGCGCTGCGCCTCTACGCGTCCGGATCGAGCACCCCCGAGGTCGCCGCCAAGATGAACGTGCAGTTCGAGACCGCGAAGACCTACCTGCAGCGCGTGCGGCGCAAGTACGTCGCCGTCGGCAGGCCCGCGAGCCGCCGGGCCGATCTGATCCGCCGCGCCGGCGAGGACGGGTTCCTCCCGTGACCGGCCCCTGCTCACCCCGGGGGCCCCGCCTCCGGACCCGCCCCGAGGAGACCTGATGGCCAAGCTGTACTTCCGCTACGGAGCGATGAACAGCGGGAAGAGCACGTCGCTTCTGCAGGCCGCGCACAACTACGAGGAGCGCGGGCACCGGGTGCTGCTGGCCAAGCCGGCCGTCGACACGAAGGGCGAGGAGCTGATCGTGTCGCGGCTCGGCGTGACCCGTCCGGTGGACATCCTGTTCGAGCCCGACGGGGACCCGGTGGCCGTCTTCACCGCGGCCCGGGCCCGCGTCCTGGCCGAGTCGAAGCGCGACGTGAGCGCTCTGCTCGTCGACGAGGCGCAGTTCCTGCCGGAGTCGCACGTCGACGATCTGCTCCGGATCGCCATCCTCGAGAACGTGCCCGTCCTGGCGTACGGCATCCGCACGGACTTCCGCACCGCCGCGTTCCCGGGAAGCAGGCGGCTCCTGGAGATCGCCCACAGCCTCGAGGAGCTGAAGACGATCTGCCGGTGCGGGCGCAAAGCGATCTTCAACGGGCGCGTCGTGGACGGCCGCTTCGTCTTCGACGGCGATCAGGTCGCGATCGACGGAACGGCGGTCACCTACGAGTCGCTGTGCGGCGCGTGCTACCTCCAGGAGAGCCGCGGCCGGCTCCGCGGCTGACCGGTCGAGCCTTCCTCACTGGCGCGACACCCCTCCGAAACGAGGAAGTGGGTAGCCTGACGACGTGACAACACCGGAAACGGAATTACGCCTTTCGAAGCAGCAGGAAAGGTCGGGGGAAACGATGACGGCGCAAGGGGCACCGCTGAGGCGTCGGCCGTCGTGGGAGCAGGACTACCGGCGACGGCTGCTCATCACGGACGTCGTCGCGATCGTCCTCTCCGTCTTCGGCACGCAGCTCTTCTGGTTCGACCTGAACCTGAACTCGGACCTGGGGTTCAAGAACCCCGCCGACATCGCGGTCAGCTACACCTGGGTGTCCGTCGCCCTGTCGGTCGGCTGGCTCCTCGCCCTCCAGGTCTTCGACACGCGCGACCGCCGGATCGTCGGCACCGGCTACGTCGAGTACCGCCGCGTCGTCGACGCCTCCATCTGGCTCTTCGGCATCGTCGCGATCATCGCCTACCTGCTCCAGATCCTGCTCGCGCGCGGCTACATCATCACGGCGTTCCCCGCCGGGATCGTGCTGATCTGCGTCGGCCGCCTGGTCTGGCGCTCCTGGCTCACCCGGCAGCGCCGGGCGGGCCGCTTCTCGAGCCAGGTCGTGCTCCTCGGCTCCCGCGCGAGCGTCCTGCACACCGCGCGCGAGCTGCGTCGCGGCACCGAGGCCGGCTACAAGCTCGTCGGCGCCGTCTCGACCTCGGTCGGCGGTGCGGACGCGCTGCGGAGCGAGCAGGAGCTCTCGGGCCTCGCGGTCCACGGGTTCACCGGGATCGACGGCGTCCGCGCCGTGATGGACGCCACCGGCGCCGACACGGTGGTCGTCACGAGCTCCGACGAGCTGGCACCGCAGCGGATCCGCGAGCTGAGCTGGACGCTCGAGCCCGGGCGCGAGCACCTCGTCGTGGCGCCGAGCCTCACCGACATCGGCGGTCCGCGCATCCACACCCGCCCCGTCGCGGGC
>NZ_PSUC01000196.1:0-2393 GCF_002931635.1 Rathayibacter sp. AY2B7
ACCGTGCCTGCGCCGCGTGCGCCGGCTCGAGGAGGACGGCGTGCTGATCGGCTATCGCGCCGTCGTCGACCCCCGCGCGGTGGGCCTGGCCATCACCGCGCACAGCCTCGCTCCCGACCCCGTCTGGGAGCTCACCCGCCGCTACGCCGCCGACCCCCGGCCCGACCGCCTCGACCTGACCCTCGGCGTCTACCGCGACGAGAACCTGCAGGCCCCCGTGATGGACGCCGTCCACGACGCGGAGCGCCTCCTGCTCGGGCGGCGCGAGTCGAAGCAGTACCGGGGGCCGAGCGGGCACCCCGCCTTCACGGCGCGGATGAGCTCGCTCCTCCTCGGCGAGGACCTGGCGCAGCGGGCGTTCGGCGTGCAGACCGTCGCGGGCACCGGCGCGCTGCGGCTGCTGGCCGAGTTCCTCGCGCACTTCGAGCCGGGGCGGCGCGTGATCCTCGGCGCCCCCTCCTACGTGAACCACGCCCCCGTGCTGCGCGCGGCCGGCCTCGACATCCACGCCGTCCCCTTCCTGGACGCGTCGGGCCGCCCCTGGCTGGAGCCGACCGTCGACGCCCTGCGCTCCGCCCGGCCCGGCGACGCGGTGCTCCTCCAGGGCAACTGCCACAACCCCTCCGGAGCCTCGCTGACGCCCGCGATGTGGGACCGGCTGACCGACGAGATCGTCCGGGCGGGCGTGATCCCCTTCATCGACCAGGCCTACTACGGGCTGGGCGACGGCCTCGAGGAGGACCTCGCGGGGATGCGGCGGCTGCTCGCCCGCGTGCCGGAGGGCGTCGTCTCGGTCAGCTGCTCGAAGGCGTTCAGCCTCTACAGCGAGCGCGTCGGCTGCGCCCTCCTCCTCCTGGACCCGTCCGGCACTCCGGGTGCGATGAGCACCCTCGAGGCGATCGCGCGGGCGGCCTACTCGCAGCCCCCGCACCACGGAGCGGCGATCGTGGCGACGATCCTCGGCGACGAGGAGCTCGAGCGCTCGTGGCGCGACGAGCTCGAGCGGATGCGGAACCGGGTCACCCGGCTCCGGGACGGCCTCATCGGCGGCGCTCTCGCGGCCGGCGCCCCCGCCCGCTTCGCCGCCCTCCGCGACCAGCGGGGCCTGTTCCTCTCCCTCCCGCTGTCGCCGACGGCAATGCACCGCCTCCAGCACGACTTCGGCGCCTACGGGCTCCCGTCGGGGCGAATCAACCTGGCCGGCGTCCCCCGGACCGCGGTCGACCGGCTCGCCTCCGCGCTGGCCGAGGTCGCGGCCGAGGACGACGCCGTCCGGGCGGTGGCCTGATGGACCGGCGGGAGCGCGCCCGGCTGCTCGACGAGCTCATCGCTCTGCCGACCGTCTCGGCCGATCCCTCGCGCCTCGGCGACCTGCGCCGGAGCGCCGGCCTGCTCGCCGACGCCCTGCGGGAGCGCGGCTTCGACACCCGGCTCGTCGAGGACGACGCCGGCCGCCCCTCGGTCGTGGGCACGCGCGGACTGCTCCCCGGCGTCCCCTCCGCTCTGCTCTACGCGCATCACGACGTGCAGCCCGCGGGCGCCGGCTGGACGTCGGACCCCTTCGTGCCGCTGCACCGGGGGGACGTGGTCACCGGACGTGGCAGCGCCGACAACAAGGCCGGCGTCGTGGCGCACCTCGCGGCGATCGACGAGCTCCGCCCCGACCGGCGGCTCGGCCTGATCGTCGTCCTCGACGGCGGCGAGGAGGTCGGCTCCCCCGGAGCGCCCGCCCTGCTCGCCGGGCTCGGCCTGGAGGAGGCGCCCGCGCTGGTCCTCGTGAACGACGGCGTGAACGCGGTCCGCGGCACTCCGTCGCTGACGCAGTCGCTCCGCGGGCTGCTCGCCGTCGACGTCGAGGTCGCCGTGATGGACGAGCCCGCGCACAGCGGCGTGAACGGCGGAGGAGCGGTCGACGCCCTGACCGCGTTCTGCCGGCTGGCCGCCTCCCTCCACGACGACCGCGGCGAGGTGGCCGTGCCGGGGCTGCGGGTCGGTGCGCCGGCGACCGCCCGCGTCGATCCGGACGCCTTCCGGGCCCGGCTCGGGCTGCTCGACGGGGTGCACGTCGCCGACGACCTCGCGACCGCCCTCTGGGCCTCTCCCGCCCTCTCCGTGCTCGCGATCGACGCGCCGCGGATCGCGGAGTCGGCGAACGTGCTGCTCCCCCGGGTGCGCGCGCGCGTCTCGCTCCGGGTGCCGCCGGGGCTCGCGATGGACGACGCGGCCGCCGCGCTCCGGGCGCACCTGCTCGCGCAGCGGCCCTTCGGTGCGCACGTGCGCGTGGACGAGGTGAGCCGGAGCGAGCCGTGGAGCGACGCGCGCATCTCCGGCGTCGTGGTCGCCGCGCTGCAGGACGCGTGGGGGCGCTCGCCCGACCTGCTCGGAGGCGGCGG
>NZ_PSUC01000197.1:0-2346 GCF_002931635.1 Rathayibacter sp. AY2B7
GGGGCGTGCCGGGCAGCTCGAGGAGGCGGCAGTCCGGGGCCTCGCCCGCCCAGACCAGGTCGGGCATCAGGGCGACGGCGTGGCCGGAGGCGGCGAGGCGGATCTGCGCCTGCAGGTCGGCGGTCTCGAAGCGGACGTCCGGCTCGAAGCCCGCGACCCGGCAGGTCTGCTCGGCGAAGTGGCGGCTCGCGGTGCCGCGCGGCTCCATCACCCAGGCGGAGTCGCGGGCCGAGGCGAGGTCGACGACGGCGGAGTCGTGGCTCACGGCGAGGCGGATCGCGTCGGTCGTCAGGTCGCTGCGCACCAGTCCGGGCAGCCAGGAGGTCGAGTGGCCGGGGTACTGCTCGGCGACGACGAGATCGAACTCCCGCGCCCACGACGTCTCGTGCAGCGCACCCTCCGGCTCGCGCTGCACCATCTCGACCCGCACCTCCGGGAAGCGGTCGGCGACGGCCCGGAGCGCACCCGGCATGAGCGCGAGCGCGGCCGACTGGAACACCGCGACGCGCACCCGGCCGGTCACCGACTCCCCCGAGGCCGCGAGCGCCGCCTCCGCCCGCTCGAGCAGGGCCATCACCTCGCCGGCCGCCTCGACCAGGATCTCGGCCTGGGGTGTGAGCTGCACGCGCCGGCCCGCCTTCCGCAGCAGCTCGACGCCGGCCTCGCGCTCGAGCACGGCGAGCTGCTGCGAGACGGCGGAGGGACTGTAGGCGAGGGCCTCGGCCGCGGCCGCGAGAGTGCCGCGGATGGCCACCTCGCGGAGCAGGACCAGGCGGCGGACATCGAGCACGGCGTCTCTCCGATCGTTCAGCTGAGCTGACCGGTACCGGTAAGGAACGGTCGCTTCTGCTCAACGGTAGTCGGTCGAATACTGAAGGCACCCACCTCAGAGCAGAAGGACCGCACCATGACGGATCTCGCCAGCCCCGCTCTCGCCACCGGCCCCGCCGCCACCGGCCCCGCCGCCGACGGCCCGTCCGCCGATTCGATCGATCCCCGCCTGGTCGATGAGAGCGTCGCCCTGGTGCGGCGCTGGCTGCGCGAGGCGTCCGCGATCCCGATCGACGCCTCCGGGGCGCAGCTGGCGGGCGTGCTGAAGGACCCGACCGGCCTGGACTTCACGGTCGGCTTCGTCGACGGCGTCGTCCGCCCCGAGGACACCCGCGTCGCGGCGGCGGCGCTGAAGGCGATCGCGGGCGGCGTGCCGTCCTTCCTCCCGGCTCCGATGCGCGGCGCGGTCGCCCTCGGCGGCGTCATGGCGCCGCTCCTCCCGGACGTCGTGGTGCCGATCGCGCGCCGGGTTCTGCGGCGGATGGTCGGCCACCTGATCATCGATGCGACCGACTCGCGCCTGGGCCCGGCCATCGCCGCGATCCGCCGCGACGGCGTCCGGCTCAACATGAACCTGCTCGGCGAGGCCGTCCTCGGCCGCGAGGAAGCCCACCGCCGCCTGGAGGGGACGCACCGGCTCCTCGCCCGCGACGACGTCGACTACGTCTCGATCAAGGTCTCCTCGAGCACAGCCCCGCACAACCCGTGGGCCTTCGACGCCGCGGTCGACGACATCGTCGAGGAGCTGGCGCCGCTGTTCGCCCGGGCCGCCGCCTCCTCGCCGCAGAAGTTCATCAACCTCGACATGGAGGAGTACAAGGACCTCGACCTCACCATCGCGGTCTTCACCCGCATCCTCGACCGGCCGGAGTTCCTCGGCCTCGAGGCCGGCATCGTGTTGCAGGCCTACCTGCCCGACGCGCTCTCGGCGATGATCCGCCTGCAGGAGTGGAGCGCCGCCCGCCGGGCCCGCGGCGGCGCCGGCATCAAGGTGCGCCTGGTCAAGGGCGCGAACCTGCCGATGGAGCAGGTCGAGGCCTCGGTCCACGGCTGGCCGCTGGCGACCTGGAGCAGCAAGCAGGACTCCGACACGAACTACAAGCGCGTCGTCGACTACGCGCTGCACCCGGAGCGGATCCGCAACGTGCGGGTCGGCGTCGCCGGGCACAACCTCTTCGACGTCGCGTACTCGTGGCTGCTCGCCGGCACCCGCGGCGTCCGCGAGGGGATCGAGTACGAGATGCTCCTCGGCATGGCCCAGGGCCAGGCGGAGGCGGTGCGCCGCACGGTCGGCTCGCTCCTGCTCTACACGCCGGTCGTCGCGCCGGCCGAGTTCGACGTGGCGATCGCCTACCTGATCCGCCGGCTGGAGGAGGGCGCGTCGAGCCAGAACTTCATGTCGGCCGTCTTCGAGCTCGAGGCCGACCCGGCGCTCTTCGCGCGGGAGGAGGAGCGGTTCCGCGCCTCCGTCGCCGCCCTCGACGGGGCCGTCCCCCCGGCGCACCGCGTGCCCGA
>NZ_PSUC01000198.1:0-2298 GCF_002931635.1 Rathayibacter sp. AY2B7
CCCCGAGAGCACCCCCGATCGTGCGGCCGACCTGTTTGGATGCAGGGGTGAGCACAGTCCCCGGCACCGCCGTCCGCCCCCCGCTGCAGCGGCCGCGGACGATGCTGCTCGGCGGAGTGTGCACCGCGGTCGCCGACCACCTCGGCTGGAGCGTGCGGAGGACCCGCCTCCTGGCCGTCCTCATGACCGCGCTCGGCGGGGGCGGCGCGCTCCTCTACCTCTGGCTCTGGGCCCTGGTGCCCCTCGCGCCGCTCGACTCGCGCGACGCGGATCCGGCCGTCCGCCGCTCCGCTCCCGTGGCCGGCCTGCTGACCCTCGCCGCCGCCGTCGCGGCGCTCGCCGTGCTGATCGCCGTCGACAGCGGCGACGACGCCGACATCACGCGCGCGCTCGTCGCCGTCGGCCTGCTCGCGGGAGGAGCCGTCGGCTGGAGCCTCGGGCTCGACCGCGGCGACGCCGTCCGCCCCGCCCGGTACGGCTCCGCGGTGCGCCTCGCCTCCTGCGCGCTGCTGGTGCTCGCCGGAGCGGCCGTCCTCACCGGCCGCCCGAGCGCCCTCAACGCGGTGCTCGCCGTGGGCGTGCTGCTGATCGCCGCCGGCGTGCTGGCCGCGCCCCGGGTGGTGACCCTCTGGTCCGAGCTGATGGGCGAGCGCGCCGCCCGCGTGCGCGAGGAGCAGCGGGCCGAGATCGCCGCGCACCTGCACGACTCCGTGCTGCAGACCCTCGCGCTCATCCAGAACCGCGCCGGAGCCTCGAGCGAGGTCGCCCGCATCGCCCGCGCCCAGGAGCGGGAGCTGCGCGACTGGCTGTTCGAGCGCGACGTCCCGGTCGCCAACGACCTGGCCGCCGAGGTCCGGGCGATCGCCGCCGCCGTCGAGCTCGACTACCCCGTGCACCTCGAGGTGGTGGCCGTCGGAGCGTCCGTCCCCGGCGCCGCCGCGCTCCTCGCCGCGACCCGCGAGGCCGTGCTGAACGCGGCCCGGCACGCGGGCGGCGACGTCTCGGTGTACCTCGAGTCCTCCGTGCAGGGCGTCGACGTGTTCGTGCGCGACCGCGGCCCCGGGGTCGTCCTCGACGAGGTGCCCGGCGACCGCCTCGGCATCCGCGAGTCGATCATCGGCCGGATGGCGCGCACGGGCGGCAGCGCGACCGTGCGCCCCGGTGTCGGCGGCACCGGCACCGAGGTGCATCTGCGGCTCCCCGCGGAGGTCGAGCGGTGACCCGCGTGCTGCTGGTCGACGACCACTCCATCTTCCGCTCCGGCCTGCGGGCCGACCTCGCCCCCGAGCTCGAGGTCGTCGGGGAGGCGGCCGACGTCGACTCCGCCGTCGGCCTGGTCGCCTCGCTCGCGCCCGAGGTGGTGCTGCTCGACGTGCACCTGCCGGGCGGTGCGGGCGGAGGCGGGGCCGAGGTGCTGCGGCGCAGCGCCGGGTCGTCGTCGCGCTTCCTGGCGCTCAGCGTCTCGGACGCCGCGGAGGACGTGGTCGGCGTGATCCGCGCCGGCGCCCGCGGCTACATCACCAAGGCCAGCTCCGGAGCCGAGGTGAGCCGGGCCGTGCTCGCGGTGGCGGGCGGGGACGCCGTGTTCTCGCCGCGCCTGGCCGGCTTCGTGCTCGACGCCTTCGGGGCGCTGACGGGCGAGCAGGCGGAGTCGGGGGACGAGCTCGACCGGCTCTCGGCCCGCGAGCGCGAGGTGATGCGCCTGATCGCCCGCGGCTACGCTTACAAGGAGGCGGCAGCCGAGCTCTTCATCTCGGTCAAGACGGTCGAATCCCACGTCTCCGCCGTCCTCCGCAAGCTGCAGCTCTCCTCCCGCTACGAGCTCACCGCCTGGGCCTCCGCGCGCCGCCTGCTCTGAGGCGCGCGCGAGCAGTCAACCCCGTCCCTCCTCCCGCTCCTGCCGTCCGACACTGTCGGGACACGACAGGAAAGGACGACCCGATGGTGACCACCACCCCCGCTCTCCCGACCCTGGCCGAGCTCCTCCGCGACTCCCGGCCCGTGTCGCAGCTCTACGTCGACCTCGCGATCGACTCCGGGGATCCGCCGGACATCTCGCTCGAGCGCGCCACGTCCCTCGGAGACGAGCTCGCCCGCCAGGGCGCCCCCCAGGCCGACATCCGGGCCCTCACCGCTCTGCTCGAGGGGGCCGGGCGCCCCCAGGGCGCCTGCTGCCTCTTCGCGGTCGCCGTGGACGGGAGGGTCGTGCTGAACGAAGTGCTGCCGGGTCGGCCGGTCGCGCCCGAGGGCACCGCCCCGGAGGGGGTCGACGTGGTGACGCTGCCGCACGGCGCCGAC
>NZ_PSUC01000199.1:0-2278 GCF_002931635.1 Rathayibacter sp. AY2B7
TCCGGCATCGCGGTCGACCGCGACGCCGTGCAGAGCGCCGTCGACGAGGAGCTCGCCCGCATCGGCGCGAAGCCCGCCCCGCGCTCCACCGTCCGCGTCTCGACCTCCGGGAGGATCTGATGACCACGAGCAACCGCTTCGTCAACCGGCTCGTCCTGCTCGTCGTGGGGCTCGTGCTCGCGCTGGTCAGCGCAGGAGCCGTCCTGATCGCCGTCTCGCAGCCGGTCCGCGACTCCGTCCTCTCCTTCGCCGACGGCCAGGGCGCGGCCCTGGTCTCGCGCCTCTCCCCCGAGGAGGGCACCGCCTGGAGCGATGCCGCCGTTCTCTGGCCGCTCTACGCCGTCGTCGGGATCTGCCTCCTCGGCATCGTCCTCGCGCTGGTGATGGCCTTCGCCCACGGTCACGGCCGCACCGGCACCGTCCTCCGCGACGAGGCCGAGGGCGCGCCCGCCGGAGGGATCGAGATCGCGACCGGCTTCGCGGAGGACGTCCTCGAGACGGCCCTCGCGGGCCGGACGGAGCTCCTCGACGTCACGGTCGCGGCCTACCGCCACGGCTCCGAAACGGCGCTGAAGGTGCGCGTCCTCCCCCGCGGCGGCGTCTCGCCCCGCACCGTGGTCGACGCCGTGCACCAGGAGGTCGACGCGCTCGACGCCCTGCTCGGCGCCCGCCTGCCGGTCCTGCTCGAGGTCGCCTCGAGCGCCCGGGCCGGCTTCTCCAAGGAGGACCGGGTCGCCTGACCCCGGTCCCGCAGCTTCCCCGGCACCCGCCGGCGGATGGTCACACCGAACAGAAGGAGCCCCTCATGGGTGCAGACGACAAGATCCGCAACGCAGCCGAGAACCTGGTCGGCAAGGCCAAGGAGGCCGTCGGCAAGCTGACGGACAACGAGCGCCTCGAGGCCGAGGGCCAGGCCGACCAGACCAAGGCCCACACCAAGAAGGTCGGCGAGGACGTCAAGGACGTCTTCAAGAAGTGATCTGACCGGAACCACGACGGGGCCGTCACCGCATCAGCGGTGGCGGCCCCGTCGTCGTGCGTGGAGCGGGTGCGTCGAGCGTCAGACGCCCCAGAACATGATCCGGCCGGCGGAGGCCGCGTCGATGCTCTGGTCGTGGTTGTCGGCGGTGTGCGAGGAGTAGAGGATCCTGTCGCCGTCGACGCTGGTCACGACGCCCGTGTGGTCCCAGTCGCCCGAGCCGTCCCAGTCGAACTGGACGATGTCGCCCGGCTTCACCCGGCTCCGCTCGGAGTCGGGGATGGCGGTCGCGCGCTCGGGGTGCGCGGCGAGGTAGGCGTTGAACGCTGTCGACGACGCCCAGGCGGAGCTGTAGCCGCCGGAGGAGGAGTAGCTCCACTCGCCGTCCATCTCCCAGCCGCGGGCGATCAGCGACTGCGAGGTGAAATTGACGCAGTCGTTGCCCGAGATCACGCCGTACTGGGCCGAGTTGTAGTCGTTCCAGTAGGTGGAGAGGTAGTCGAGCTGCGAGGCCAGGCGGCTCGCGTCCAGCGCGGCCTGGGCCTTCGCGGCCTCGATCGCCGGGTCGGGCGTGTAGGCGAAGGTGATCGCCGAGGCGACGACCTTCGTGCTGGCGAGCACGCCGGTCGCGGCGGGGCTGGGAGTGGCGGTCGCGGTCGGGGCGGCGAGGTCGGTCGAGGCCTCGGCCGTCGTGCCCTCCGCGGCGCCCGACGTGTCGACGGCCGGCTGCACCGCGTCGGCCGGGGTCCCGTCGACGGTGACCGCCGCGGCGGAGTCGGTGACCGCGTCGAACGTGATGGCCTGACCGTCGGCGTCGAAGAAGGCGACCGGGACCTCGCCCGCTGCCTCTCCGTCGGCCGGAGGGGCGGTGACCGTGATCTGGTCGGGGTTGTCGACCGCGACGCTGCCCTCGGCCTCGCCGAAGCGCACGGTGGCGACCGAGTCCAGGTTCGATCCCTCGAGCGTCACGCTCGTGCCGCCGGCGACGGTGCCGGAGGTGGTGGAGACGGAGCTGAGGACGACCCGGGCGGAGGCGGTGGTCGCGGGGAGCACGGCGACGCTGGTCGAGGTCGGAGCAGCGGAGGGCGTCGCGGTGGCCGACTCGGCCGAGGAGCCGGTGCCGACGGTGAGGCTCAGGCTCGACGCGACGGCCACGACGACGAGCCCGCCGGAGACGGCGAGCGCCAGCGTGCGCGGGGACGGGCGGAAGAAGGAGGCCCCGCGGCGGGCGGGCGCGGTGCGGAGCCGGTGCCCCTCCGCTTCGCGGCGGTCGCGGCGGGACGAGAACGATCCCTCCGG